>NZ_PGCK01000005.1 GCF_021023085.1 Methanooceanicella nereidis
AACGTTTTAGTTTTCACACACAAAAAACAACCGATAAACTGATAACTCCTCCCATACTAACCAACCAAAAACACCACAAAAACAAACAACAACACCACAACCAACTAAACACCATCACAACTACTGGGCTCAAGGGTTCACAAAGGACTTTTTTGAAGATAATTATTATCATAAAAAACTTAGTGTACCCTAGAGCCCGTTGAGCGCTTCGTGGTGAAAAATAGTGTACATTACTCGCCTTTGTGAGAGAATATACACTTAAATAAGATTACCAAAACCGGGAAAATTTCACCGAAAAGTATCTAATATTCAGTGTTAGATTGAACAGTATGCGATTAAGAGCTAAAATGATCATCCCAATGATAATCTTGATACTTACAATATCATTTAGCAGTGGTTGCATATGCCAGCAGCTCTCGCCGGAAAGTACAGCACCGGTAGAAGGTTCCCTGATGAAGGAACTTAGCAGTGCGGAAGACATAGACGCCGCGCTGGAGACAGGACCGGTATTTTTGGAGTTCGGGAACGACGGATGTTACTGGTGCCGCTTACAAAAACCAATAGCAGAGCAGCTGTCAATAGAGTATGATGGCATCAGTTTCCTGTACATAGATACGAGCGTACACAGGGCTCTGGTCGCAGAGTATAACGTAAATCCGATACCGCACATGAATTTGATCGTGAAAAAGAACCCGGACGGATCATACCTTTATGTAGATGAGGCCGGAAACCTGACAGAGAACAGGGATAGCTCGAAGATCCTGGGCCTTCATCAAAAGGACCAGCTTGTTAAACTGCTTGATACTGCCTTAAGCGCAAGAGCAGCATGATCGAAACATGGTAAATTAGGCGGGAATCATTCCCGTTTTCTTATTTTTACATAACAACTTTTAAATTTACCCCGGTATAGTATTAGTATGCCAAAGTAATGCACGGTGTGAACATGGAAGGACTTGAACTCTCGAAGGAAAGCCTGGTAAAATGTGAGAATAAGATAATGGAATCAATAGTGCGTGTCGTCGAGCTTAGTAACTCAAACGGCGCTATACTTGCCATCAGCGGCGGCATAGACTCCGCGCTCGTCGCGACGCTTGCCTCAAGGGTGGTCGACGTGTACGGCCTGATCATGCCGGATTCCACGTCCACGGACCCGGACGATATACAGCACGCGAGGGAGCTTGCCGAGAGCCTTGGCATCGATTATGAGATCATCGATATAAGCAGCATCGTGCAGGCTATCTACAGGTCGAGGCCGGAGTTAGGGCCCGAAGAATGTAAACTGGCATACGCCAACGTCAAGCCGCGCGTAAGGATGATCATGAACTACTTTGCGGCGAACCTGGACGGCCGCATAGTCCTCGGGACAGGGAACAAGACTGAACTGTGCCTTGGCTACTTTACGAAATACGGTGACGGCGGAGTCGACATTTTGCCTATTGGCGATCTTTACAAGACCAGGGTATGGCAGCTATCAAGGCACCTGGGAATACCGGAGCATATCGTTAGTAAAGCGCCTTCTGCAGGGTTATGGAAAGGGCAGACGGACGAGGCGGAGCTCGGGCTGAGCTATAAGACTGCTGATATGATCCTATATGCAATGTTCGATAAAGGACTGACAAGGGAACAGATCAAAAAAGAGACTGGCGTAGATGACGAGTCGATCGATAAAGTGATGCAGAGGATCAGGGGCAGCGAGCATAAGCGCATCATGCCGCCGATAGTCAAACTCGATGTATGAGCACATAGCGATTGATTACATTGTAGAAGATTTATTCGCCGCAAAAGTAATTGATGAATACTATTTTTCACCACAAAGGACACAAAGGTTACTAAGGTCCACCAGCTTAACCACAAAGGACACAAAGGCAACCAAGTAACACGGTTTTTCACCACAAAGGACACAAAGGCAACCAAGTAACACGGTTTTTCACCACAAAGGACACAAAGGCAACCAAGGAACACGGTTTTTCACCACAAAGGACACAAAGGCAACCAAGGTCCGCCAGCTTAACCACAAAGGACACAAAGGCAACCAAGTAACACGATATATTTAAAAAAGATGAACAAGCTCAAAAAAATTGTGTTACTTAGTTGCCCTCGTGTACTTTGTGGTTAAGCTAGTGAACCTTAGTTACCCTCGTGTACTTTGTGGTTAAGCTAGTGAACCTTAGTTACCCTCGTGTACTTTGTGGTTAAGCTAGTGAACCTTAGTTACCCTCGTGTACTTTGTGGTTAAGCTAGTGCACCTTAGTTACCCTCGTGTACTTTGTGGTTAAGCTAGTGAACCTTAGTTACCCTCGTGTACTTTGTGGTGAAAATTTTGGAAAAATTTTTCTAATAAAAATTACCACTCTAGCACGCCCCCTTCCTTCAGATAAAATTTTTCTACGGTCCCCACCGGCATTTCTATTACATATCTTGCAGGTGACTTAGGTGTCGCCATCCCTGTCCATGGCTTTAATCCTTTCTTAAGATCAACTATCTTTTTTTCATTATTCAGGTAGACCAGATCGATGGGGAAAGTGACGAACATCATATGTATGTCCACGTATTGTTCCCATATCACGTCGAATATCATTGCAAAATCTTCAGGTATATCTCTGCGGAACATCAGCCCGATAGTTTGCTTTAGCATCGTGTCGGCGAACTCTATGTTCCTGGCTATGATGGTCCCGTCGCTCTTCTTTAGTAGATTCATTTAATGGTAATTAGCCGGAAAACTATTTATCAATAATTGACCTCCTATAGTCTCGTGGATTGAATGGACCTGGTACTCTTTCTACTGAGCTTTGCCATAATACTCACCGGATGTGAGCTTTTCACGAACGGTGTCGAGTGGACCGGCAAGCGTTTTAAACTATCAGAAGGTGCAGTGGGCAGTGTCCTTGCAGCCGTCGGGACGGCTCTCCCGGAGACGATAGTACCCCTTATAGCGATATTGTTAATAGGCGGGGATGCAGGACATGAGATCGGTGTCGGAGCGATACTCGGCGCACCGTTCATGCTGGCGACACTTGCGCTTTTCGTCTGCGGATTGTCTGTGCTGGTATTTAGAAAGAGAAGAGGGACGAATAAACTCAAGATCAACGGATTGCTGATCAGGCGCGACCTTAAGTTTTTCCTGCTGGCATATTCGCTGGCTGCGATCGCAGCTCTCACACCGCCCGAGTACGGGTTTTTCAAGGTCATACTTGGATATACTCTGATACCTTTATACCTCGTTTATGTGATCTATACTTTAAAGACGGGCGAGACATGTGACGGCGGGGAGGATCTGAAGAACCTTTACTTTGATAACGTCATTAGAAAATGTACTGGTAAGTCTGGTGAGCCCGTACAGTGCCCTACTGACATGGACGGTTCGGGCTATAAAGTCTTCAATCCGCCAGAGCCTCATACAATACTTATTATCATACAGGTGCTGGCCGCGCTTGCCGCGATCATTCTGGGAGCGAACCTGTTCGTGAACCAGATCAAAAGCATCGCGGATATCATAGGGATAAACCCGCTCATATTATCACTTATTATCAGCCCTATCGCTACCGAGCTTCCGGAGAAGTTCAACAGCATGCTGTGGATACGCGAAAAGAAGGATACTTTTGCGATAGGGAATATTACCGGCGCAATGGTGTTCCAGAGCTGTATACCCGTGACGTTCGGTATTATTCTTACAGGATGGCACCTTGATCTGACGAACACTGTGCAGTTCCTTGAGGCAGTGAGCATTGCGATAGCGCTATTCTCCGGTGTTGTGCTTTACATAAGGTCGAGCCATAAAGAGATGAGCATGTCCGGGCTTATGATGGGCGGATTGCTATACCTGATCTTCATAGCGCTGGTGCTATGGAGTATCTAGATTTTTAGTAGTTTTACCTGACGGATGGCAGGTAGATACAAACCTCACGAAAACACGGAAACACAAAAATTTTTTTATGATTTTTTAAGAGCTCAAAAGCACCAAAAACTTACTCACTAAACCACAAAGGCTCTAGTATCACCGTCAATGCACTAACGTCCCAAATGCTCAACTCAACGCACCAAATTCTCTAATACACTAACGCTAAAACAAATCCCGAACCTCTCAAAAGCACGAAAGTTTAATAACCCGGTTTCCGTTCAACACGACTAAAGCATACCGGATATAATGATGATCAATAAGGCTTAGCACAAACCGCGATTTAAACTTTCGTGTTTTGGGGAAGTTCGGGCCTTGTTTTAGCGTTAGTGGATTAGTGATTTTCGTGCGTTGAGTTGAGCGTTAGTGACGTTTGAGCGTTGACGGTGATACTAGAGCCTTAGAGGTTTAGTGAGTGAACTCTTAGAGATTTCGTGCCCTTAAAAAAAATCATTAAAAAATTTTGTGTTTCCGTGTTTTCGTGAGGTTTGTATCTACCTGCCATCCGTCAGGCATAAGGCGAAGATTTTGATAAAGTAGCAGAACCTTAATTTAAAATAGATATCATAGGGTGGAAAAATCCCAATGCAATTATAACTTATAACACCCTATAATATCAATATTGTCATCATAGCATTGGAGGCTCTGCCCGGTTTTTATCGCTCAGTACCTCCTCCCATAGCCAGTCATATTTTTCTGGATAGTTCAGGTATTCGAGTTTACCGGGATCGCGCACAAGTCCATACATCTCTTTACCCTTCGCGAACCCTACCTTTGAGTAGTTCGTCGGCTTTAGGTATCTGATCTCCGGGACCTGGTCGCACCTGGCGTTCTTTATCAGCCGGCCGTCAGTAAGCTCGTAGTAAGCAGCCCCGCCGCATTTTTTGTATGGCTCGTATATTGACTCGAAGTTCCTGGATACCCAGTTCGCCATCTTTAATTCTTTATTTGACGGGTTAATTGTCACGTGGCCGTAGTTCGGGGGGATTATGACCTTGTCGCCCTCGACAGCCTCTATCATCACGACGTCGGCCATCCTGCCGCCTTCACATTTCTGTAATAAGTAGTGAGCTTTTCCCTTTAGCACTTCGTAGACTTCGGGGAAGGTATAGCCGGTATCGCCTTTGTACGGGTGGTAATGTCCTGCCGTTTTAATGAATTCGCTGCCCAGCCTTGCGGGCGGGATGACTGTGATATCATAGCGGAGACCGTTATCTAATATTATGGAATGGTCCTGCCTGCTCATGTGGACATCCCTGTACATATAATAAAGTTCCATGTCCGGGGCGTTTTTAAGCCATTCGATATCATAGATGACGTCAGTCATATCACTTAATCTTCTGACGCTCGGGGAAATGGTCTTGCCGCCGAATTCAAGCGTTCTGGTCGGGTTCACTATAACACACCATTTATATAATAATGCATTTCCCCGTATTATAGGTTTTGAAATGTATCGGAGAAAAGAAGTCGAAAGGTTAAGAATAAACCGAATAATTTATAAGCAATCAGTTAGTGAAAATTAGCATTATGGAAGATGTTGACCAGAATAAGGTATTTTACGTATGCAAAGTGTGCGGGTTCGTATTTGAGGCTGATCCTTACTTTTTCCCGATAAAATGTCCGCATTGTGGAAGCGAAGATACGATGAGGACATGATAATAAAAAATTATTAAAATAAAAATATTTTATTTAATTATTGTAAATATTTAGACATTAAATATATATAAATATATATATATAAAAAATATATTATATGTTTAATAAATTCAATTAAACATTAGTATCTATTACAACTTTTTCTTTTCCATCGACTTTTGCGGTTACAACTAGATGTATATCATTCATTGGTACATTTACATATTTATACCTGTAAACATCACCTACTGACATAACAGTCCCAATATTACATGGATTCCCCAATCCACCGTTTTGATATTGAAGTTCATATAAAGAACCTGTCTCTGGCGATATTATTGTCAATTCACTTACTATTTGTGCACCATTTTTATCTGCAAAAGTAATGTCTAATACATCATTAGACATCTTTGTTATTGTAAATACAGGAATATTATTTTTACCAATATTATTTAATAGTCCAAGCGAATAAGCCGCCACTAAAGCTGCTAAAATGACAACAATTGCAACTATAAGAATAATGCCAATAGTTTCTGATTCGCCTTTATCATTATTTTGAAAAAATAACGTATTAAAACCCCTATGTATAATAATGTTAAAACTAAATAAAATTTATTACTATAATAAAAAAAAGAAGAGGATTAATCCCCTTATACAGTTGCATCAATTACTACTTGGCTATTTCCATCGACTGTAGCACTACCTACAACGTGATACTGAGCCGAGGAGGCTAATGTATACCTGTAAGTTTCACCGACAGTCATCGAAGTTGATGAAGGTACAGGAACTGCTGTTAAAGTAGTACCATCAGCTGTTAGTGTAAGAGAATTTACTGTCTGTGCTCCACCCATGTCTACAAAAGTAACATCTAAATAGGTAGTTGATCCACTTGCAACCCTCTTCATTGTGAAAGCGGGATTCTTCTTTGTACCTACGCCACCTGCCATTCCAAATACGAATGCTGCAATAACTGCCGCTAAGATAACGGTGATCGCTACCATAAGGATAACACCGATGACGGCGGATACTGCCTCATCATTCTTCTTAAAGTTCCTCATATTAGTTTAACCTCCTAAACCATTCCACCCCACTTGTGAACCCACAAATGAGACACATATAAATATGCTAGATACTGTATTACTATCAATAGGTACTTAATCTTTTTGCTGTCAAAAACGCCATACACCAAAGTTATTTTGTAAAAATTGTACTGTATGAAATTTAGTAGATTTAATGTAAAAATAAAAAATGTTTACTAAAATTTTCGAAAATATTTTCGAAAAATCATTTTATAAAAATAAATTGTCGAGTTTATTTACAAATATTTTTAAAAAATAATTTATTGAAATAAAATATGATTAATAAGTAAAAAACTAAATAAAAATTATAAAGCAAACATTATAAAATTGTAATTAAAAAAGTAAAAATACTTATGAATAATTACAATACAAAGATTTATAAGTAATTGATTTTTAAATATGATTTTTACTAATATTTTGTATATTTTGTAAAATTTGTGTCAATAGGTTTTTCTATGCCCAAGTTTTTTCATGAGGGCCCCATCATTCTTGACCTTTACCATGTTTAATTAATAAGGTAGATATTAAATAATGCCCTACTTCAGAGTAAAGTAAAACACCAAAATATAAAATATCCACATCAAAATTACCTTATATACTATTTATATTATAAATATATAAAAAACTGATTCTGGTTCTTTCTACGAAAATTATGCGCCTTTCAAGTTATTTTCAATAAAAAATAGAATTGTGCAGTAATCCAGGATACCGTTTGATCAATATGATCATAGGTTTATTCATTTACCTATTACCTGCATCCTGAATTACCGCATCGGACAGTCTATGTTAATTTATATCAAGCTCAGCTTTGCATGCTTCCTGTCTTTGACGACAGGCCTACTTTTAATACACCCTCTGTTATGTAAAGGTATTTTATATCCTGGCCGGAACGATATTTTATAAATACCCTTGACTCGTCAGGGTTAAACTTGAAATTATTATTGCCGGTTGGCCCTCCAGGCAGACCTGATATTTTCTTTTCCGCGATATCATAGTCCGGCCCGTCATCCGGGTATTGTTTTGCCATCAGCCAGAGATAATGCTGTGTTATGTCGTGAAGCGTCTTAGACCCTCCCGGCATAATATCAGAACTGTCATCATACCCTATCACCAAACCCGTATCAAAATTGGCCTGGTCCGTGCCCCATGTCACTGTCGGGTTCGTGCTATGATAATTAAGCACGTAAGACTGGTTAAGCATATCTATATACAGGCTGTCTTCCCTGAATTCCTGCCTTTGGTATTCGGTACAGTTTGCAAATACCTCTTCTATGCCGTTCGCCTTATCAATATACTTGAACTCGATGACGCCGTAGTTCTTGTTTTCATTTACCGGCACGCCAGCCTCGTCCTTTATTTTACCGTTAAGTCTCGTCACGATGATGTATAACTGCGGATCGGGTTCTGCACCGTCAATATCGGGTACACAGTAAGTCAGGGTATAACAGTTACCGGGGTTCCTGCCAGTAAGGTTAAGGATAAAGACCTCTATCGGTGTAGGATCGTCAGTATCCATGGCTTCTGTCGTGAAACCGTCTATTGCAAGTTTATTCTGTAACGGTATACCGGTCTTCAGCGAGACGTTCACGATCTTTTTAGATGGGTCGGTCACGGCTATTGCGCTGGTACGTTCGTTGATATAGTCCGCCCATGCTGAATAGTAATCCGATTTAATGGTAATGTTAATAGAGTAGTTCTGAGGCACAGGGTTCATGCCCTTGATGCCCGGATAGATCGGAGTTATCACGCCGTCAGGCGAGCTCGCGTCAAGCATTACAGCGCCACCGCCGTTAACAGCAATGCTTGTATTGCCATCAATACGCGTTATGGGCAGCGTAAGCGTGACGCCATTATAGTTAAAGTCTGGAGGGGACCGCATTATGGTGCCGCCGTTAGGATATTTTACCCAGACACCTCCGCCCTGATATGCTATTTCGCCGTTATCACCCACATATTTTACAGTTCCCAGCGCACAGCGGTGGATCAGTTTTTGGTCCGCGCCATAAATAGCGATATAGCTATCATCTTCTGTGCCGTTCACGAAGACCGTTCCGTCACCGAACTCAAAAGGCGTCTCCTGGAATATGGATGTACTGAACCTTGCTTTGCTCATCCTGGAGTCCCCTACGGTAAAAGCCTGCTCAACTGTATTGAACTGGGCAGTTTCTTTACTGTCAGGGATCACATAAGCTCCGGAAAGTAATATAATCGATATTCCCAAAACCACTATTCCCATGAGGATCAGGTAACCGAATATTTCAGAGACCGCATCATCCCTTATTATCATACTATCGTGCCCGTTTTTAGCCGATCTTAGATCATTCACCAACATAGATACTGTCCCCTTTGTCATTTTGCTGTTATCGTTACATATGAGGGCATCCAGCAGAACTTAATGCCCGAAGTATAATTATTGCTAAGGACGACGACACCGCCGGTATTGCTCAACTCATTGAAGTACAATTCGTCCTGGAAGAACCTGCTAAGATAATTAGTATAATCACCGCTTAGATGTACGTCTATCCGCTTAACGTTATCATAGTAGCTTGGCATAGGGTAACTGACATACTGAGAAAGTTTTGAGTAGTAAGGCGTCGAGATCGATATTCTAGTCAGGCCGTTGCCGCTTATGGCCACGTTGCTGTTGTAAAACTTTATGACCGGTACGACGAACATGTTTGAGCTATTATAGATCTCAGGGTTCTTTACGGCATATGTATAATCACCGTTTTTCCTGCAAACTCCGCCCAGCAGATATGCTACACCCTGGTCATTTATAGAATATTCCATAGCTGACAATGTCGTGCTATTATTGCCCATTAAATTGTTACCTTCATGGTCGCTATAGCAAAATATGTTTATATAGCCGTCCTCACGTATGCCAAGGGAGCCGCCGTGTAACTTTAGCTCTGCGGACTGAAATGTCGACTCCAGCATTGCGACCTTATTGCCTTCGGAGGCCATTATGTAAAAGCCTTCTTCCATATTCTGAAGGTGGCTCCTGTCCAGTTCCTGGGTGAAGGCAGGATATCCTATTAACAAGATTATAGATATCGATGTGACAAGTATAAAGGTCACTAATATGTAGCCCATAGATTCGGATACCGCTTTATCGGAGCTTAACAAAGAACGATACATATGATCAATCCTCCAGGTCTATTACTATCGTGCTACCATTGTAATAGATATGCCCTGGCGCGTCCGAGCTATAGAAGAAAGTCTCTTCCACCGGCACCACGCTGCTAAAGGATGCTGCTGATGTCACGCCGGAATTTGCTTCATAGGTAATGATAACGTCTCCGCTCCTTGTAGCGGCGTCATAGGTAACGTTCACAATGTATTGCTTTCCTTTTACCAGTTTCGGCAATTCAAAATACAGGCCATATCCTGTCGCTGTCGTGTTCGTGTGTTCATCGGTATAGCCATTCATATATATCTCGTTGGAGACGCAGGTTATCCTTCCCGCAAAGTCATTAGAGATGATGTCGAACTCTTCCTTCAGGACAAGCCTGTCACTGGTGCTTATAACAGAATTTAATGTCATAAGCAGGATCGTCAGGAGTACGGACATGATGATGAGGGTGAAAATATATTCGACCACCACGTTGACTCCCGTTTCATCCTTCAAAAAATTTTTACCCATAGCAGCTCGCTCCTGTGGATCTATGGCCAATCGCCGGGATTACCCCGTACGTGTATGATGACCTCTCGCTCGTAAAGCGGCCTGTTCCCGGGTGTCCCGCAAATGTTACACGTTCCGGATATTCTCATGGTCAGGTTCGCAAAGTAGGGATAGTCATTATCAAGACATTGTATACGTACATTGATGTTTTTATTATAATTGGTACCGCTGATCAGGGCCTGAGTGAAAGAGCCGCTATCATCCGACGTTGCGAAAGCCGTGTTATTGGAATCGGGATTTAAGGTTATATCCACCTTGAAATTGCTGAAGTTGTATAATCCGTTTACGTAAATATCGTAGCTGATCTTAACGAAATCAGCCCTCAGGTTACCGCCGCCGGTAGCATAGATCTTCTCATTCTCCGCATATGTTTTTGTATAGGTCGTATTGCCCACAACATGACTGCAGGCGGATGGTATCGGGGCGCAAAATATGTTAATGTCGTTAGATCTGTTACCAGCCCCGATCGTCGCATATATCGTATCGGTGCCTGTTTGTGCACTAACATATTTTAACGTAGCCTTGCCGGTAGAATCGGTAGTGACGACAGTTACGGCCGTACCCGAGAGATCCCTGAATTCTGACCCCGCAAGAGTTTTATGCATAGTCACATCGACGTTTGCCTGTGCCACAGGGGTTGAACTGTTACTGAAAACTTCAACCGTCAAAAGTACGTAATCCATAGGCGTTAGCCCTACGGTCACGTTATATTTCGAAGGTATAATGTTTATCTTATAGCCGCTGGAAGTCCCGCCGGGGGTCGTTCCCGAAGATAGAGGGTTACCCGTAAATATCTTATAAGTTAAATTAGAGTTCCTTCCGATGATAGATAATTGCGATTCGGTCTCTGTGACGGCGAGCGGATCGCTGATAGGGATACGGTATGGCGTACTCGTAATGGTGACCTGTTTTGATTTTATTCCATACAGGCCGTTAAGTGCTTTCTCATAGTCGTCCGTATATTTGTCAAACCTGCTGCTGTCTGCGTCGCCTTTAGTATAATTATAAGCATAGGATATTTCTTTAGCCGTAGCCTGTTTAAGAGACAGGGCATCGTACCTTGACTGGTCCATCATGCCTACATATGCCATATTGCTCGAAAATATCACGTTATTCAGCATGAGCGTGATCGCGATTATGGCGAAAGCTAGTATGAATGCGCTTGTCAGCAGGAACTGGCCGGAATCATCCCTAATGATCTTTGACACCTACATCACCCACATCGTCAGTTTTACTTCAGCCACGTTATGCAGCGGCGTATCCGGACTTATATCCGGCAATATGAAGCTATTATCATAATAGCCGTCGACGGGTATGTCTTTCCCGGTCCCGTAAACGTCATCGTGCAGTACTATGATCCTTGAGACGGTCACGCAGTTTTCAGACGGGTCGCCGTTCCATATCATTTTTGCACACCTGACACGATTCTCCATGTCAGGATAAGCGACCTCTACGTTAAACGCCACGCCGCGATCTATCAAAGCGTAACTTAAAGCGTTCCCTAAAGCGGTATTCAGTATCGTGGTGTTGTTCACATAAGAAAGACTGACGTACGTGGTGTTGTTCCATGCGTACCAGTCATAATTATTAACCAGGACCCATTCTTTGATGCTCTGCTTTAATAACGACGTCGCGTTCAGATCGGTAGTGTTCATCGTATACGTCTCATCTAACGTCGTAAGTATATCCTGGCCCATGTTTTGAAGCTCTAATTTAATATGCTGGTTAGTGAATGAAGATGTAAGAGGTGTCACTGAAGTCGTCTGTACGACTAACGCAAGCACTGACAGCATGATCATAGCTGCTCCCAGCCCTTCGATAGTCTGCATTTGCCCCCTGTCGTCACGTCTTAATGAAGCCATTACCAAACCCTCACGGTCAATATTGCCATTTTACCCGGATAATTAGCCGGATTGGAGTCCCGCATATAAACGAAACGCTTGCTCTGGCCGACATTTTCATTTCCCGGGGTTATCCCGCCATTGATCTTGTACTCTGTGCCGTCCTCATCCTCAACTATGATCTGCAGGTTATGGATCTTACCATTAATATCCATACCCAGTGATCTCATTAGATTATTATAGTCAGCCGGGCTGGAAGGGCTCTCTATGCCGGATTTTAAATTATTGAAAACGTTAAGATCGACGATCCCCGGCATTATCGTACCCGAATTGTTTTTTGCCAGTATCGTCTCTACCAGTGTCATTCCCACCCTGTCGGCGGTCATTGTCAACTCATCGGAGTTTGACTGGAAAGGCGTGAACATTCCCGGTATGAATGCGAATACAAAGATAAACGCGATCAAGAAGATGGTTATCCCTGTAATGAAATCCAGGCCTGTTTGAGCAGTATTATCGCGAATTAGTCTCCTCATAGTGCCAGTACCTTCCAAATAGGTATCGATTGCTTTATTATTTTAAGCAGAAGTCTTATAATAAGCTATCGCTGGAAATTTCGATTTTAAATATGTCTTTTTACATAATATTCAAATATAACTTTTCTATGTATAAAATATTGAATAATAAGCATTAATTATTTAAACGAAAGAAAAAGACGATTTTTAATGTTACTTGATAATAAGAATACGTTTTGAACGTTTAAAAACCATAAAGAACTTAATTATTAGTTAGATTAATCTATAATTGAAGTTTAGCTTATATACTTTTAAAAAATATTCTATTGATATGCCTGTAATTAAGATATATATGTGGGAAGGCCGAACTAAGGAAGCTAAGAAAAAGATAGTATCCGGGATTACTGATGTATTCGTAAAAGAAGGAGTAAATCCGGAAGCAGTGACAGTGATCATAGAAGACGTTAAAAAAGAGAACTGGGGCTGTGCAGGTAAGCTGGCTGATGAGTGAGCTTTTATTATCAAATTTTTTCTAATATATTTTTATCAAATTTTTAGCTCAAATTATAAAGAAAGATGTTATCGTCCATATCCCCATGTGGGATACCTGCAGCAAGCCAGTTACCTTTCTTCACATAGTAAAAGCACAGGACGCACAGCTCAAGGAATAACGATCCCGTAAATACTCCCGACTGGATGAAAGCGTTAGGGAACAGTATAAGTTATTTTTCGGCCTGAGCGCGGTCCTTTCATCATCATCGAGCCGGACAAGCCTGAATATATAAACGCATGCAACTATCAAGCAAATATTCTAGACGATAAACCCCGAGATAAAAAAGTCGCCCGCTAGAACGTTCACCAGGGGCATCAGCAGAGGACATAGAGGGAAAAACGCATAGTTGGACATGTTGACTTCATTGGAGTATCGCCGAATAGCCGTTCGCGGCAATATCCAGATACCATACGCTGTCCCACACACCTCACATGCTCAGCCAATCGAACTCCGTATAGCTTTTTAGCCAGAGTCAAATGTGACATGAGCCCTATAGCGGTCAGCATTACCCTTGTGGCCGTAAAAAGCAAAAGTGTATATTTTATCCTTACGGGAATATTAGATAAAACATTTTTAATGGTCGCAATGAGCTTAATTTCATTGATCTTCGGAAGCATCATTGAACTGCCTTTTATATCCGTAGCCATTGATAACAAACGTCTTCTGCATGTTAAGACTTTAATAATTTACAGCCTATTATATGTTTAATATATCCCGGAACTCTTTTAACATGGGGAACTCCAGCGCTTCGTCATCAGCAGTGATGATAGGGCGATACTTGCCGATGTCCCCTTCTTTGATGAATGCGGACATAAAATCCCTGGAGTCCATATAGTTTATCGTCGTCCCGGAACAAAGGGGATTAAACGCGGGCAATACAAGCACGTCCTTCCCGCGCCAAGTCTTCTTGCCATACAGGAAGCAAGGCTGCTTTTTAAGTTCTATGTCAAGCGAGGGATGCTCATGGCCGAGCACTATGAGCTTTACGTCAGGATCGTTCGCGCGGGAGGGTATGGTATTCCCGTGCGTGAAGAGCACACCCCCTTTAAAAAAGAATTCTTCTGCCGTAACGCCATCGATGTCCTGAAGAGCCAGTTCCAGCATCTTATCATGCGAGCCTGTTATCACTATGATATTATCCACGGAGGCGATAAGGCTGAGCATTATCCTGTCGAAGGACTTTTTAGTGTTCCTCCTCAGCCTGTGGAACTCATGCAGGATGTCGCCGTTAAGCACGATAGTTTCCGGCTTGAATTTTTTTATTATATCGTTAAAACGTTCCTGCAGTTCGCGCTCCTCGTCCAAAGGCATTGAGAAGCCTTCGGCCTGAAGGGCGTCCTCTATGCCGATGTGTATGTCGGAGCATGTGCAAACTTTAATGCCAGGGAAATATGCAGCGCTGCGGAAATACTCTATCTTCAACCTCATTTACTCCCGATCTTTTCCATGACGCGCCTGTGGAACTCTTTCAGCAGCGACGTCTTGTCCTCCGCCAGCACGACGTCCGAAGCGGACAGAGACGCCACGCCGAACGACAGCGGGCTCGGGGAATCGACATTGATAACGACGACTTCCATATCGCCGCCCTTTATCGCGCGCACTATCTGCTGGATATGGTCTATCTCCAGCTTATCCTCGATTATTTCCCTGTATGACTCTTCAAGTACAGAAAAGTTATCGAGCCGGTGGGCGAACGACAGCATCATATCGGCGGACACCTGCTGGCGCCTTGCGCTCTTCTGGTGGCCCTTATAGTTCCTTAGTATCATAAGGGACCTTGTGGCGTTGATCCTGAACATGCGCTTCAGAAGCTGGCTCTCCTCGAGCGACTCGCGAAGTATCTCCTTCGCCATGGTCTCGTCAAGCGACTCCATATAGCCTTTTATGTCCAGCTTTTTCGAAAGCGGGACCGAGATGAAGAAGCCGCTGTCGCTTACTGACAGTGTCACGTTGCTGGTCTTTTCCCTTGATACTATGAAAGCGAGGATACGGCTAAGCCCGTCGTTGAACTGTCTGCCGTAGTTAGACTGGAAGTAGTAGTAACGGCGCAGGTGCTCCTTATCCTGGTGCTCCTCGACCACGAACCTGGTTCCGGTCGCTATGGAATCGTCGCCCGAATATCTATCCTGTTCGTCGAAGATCTGAAAGATGCTCGCCGCCGTGTTCTCGTCCACAGGGTAATTCTTAAAAAGCCATTTTAAGGTCCGGCTGTCCCCTATGCGCTTTGTCATCTCTGCCTTGAACTCGAGGACATGAAGCCCGAGGTCGAAGGAGAGCGGCAGCCTTTCCGAGAACCAAGAGGGGACGGTCGGACGGCTTGTCGAGTTGTCGACATACACCTTTCCGCCCCTGCGGTATATGAACTCGTAGAATTTACCTCCGAGAACGAAAACGTCGCCCTTCTGGAGTTTTTCAAGGTACTGCTCGTCAAGGCTTCCCACCCATTTGTTATCTCCGCGAGTCAGCACGTCGCATGAGAACTCATCGGGTATGACGCCTACGTTAGTGTAATATATCATCCTTGAGAGCTTTCCGCGCTTTCCGATATAGTTCGTCTCGTCGTCGTACCATATCTTGCCGTATATGCTCTTCTCTTCCATTCCGGGGAGCCCGCCCGAGAGATATTTTACGACGCTCATGAAGTCTTCGTCGCTGAGGTCCCGGTAACAGTAACAGCGCTTAATGATATTTTTGGCCTTTTCGATGCTCATGGGCTCGTTTATAGCCATTCCGAAAAGGTGCTGCGTCAGTACGTCAAGGCAGTTCTCGGGAATGTGCACGCCGTCGATGAAACCTTCCTGGGCTTTCTTCAGCATTACAGCGCACTCTATAAGCTCATCACGGTCGAGGGCGATAACCCTGCCTTTCACGACCTGGCCAAGGCTGTGGCCTGCCCTGCCTATCCTCTGTAATAATGATGCTACGGATTTAGGAGAGCCCACCTGTATGACAAGGTCGAGGTATGGCATGTCTATGCCCAGTTCCAGCGACGTAGATGTCGTGGCGACCTTCATCGTACCGGACTTTAGCTTATTCTCAATGTCATGCCTGCCGCTCTTTGAAAGTGAGCCATGGTGGCATCCGGAGTTTTCTTCCGTATAAAATTCAGGGTAAGACTTCCTCAGATGATATAAAATTCGCTCGGCGCCGCTGCGGGTATTCGTGAATATCAGGGTGTTCTTGTTTTCCTGTACAAGGCCGTGTATCATCTCGTACATCGCCTCGTTTATCTCATGCGCCGTCGCTTCTATAAGGTTGGGCACGGGACATAATAGCTTCAGGTCGAACTCCCTGACAAAGCGGGTATCCACGATACTGACATCCCGCGTAGTTCCGTTATCGTTCCCGGCAAGGAACTCGGCGATCTTATCCAGGGGCTCTACCGTGGCGCTGCAGCCTATCCTGACGAAAGGCCTTTTAGTGACTTCCTGAAGCCTTTCCAGCCCTAATGATAAGAACACGCCCCTTTTATTATCGGCCATCGAATGTATCTCGTCGATTATGACCCACCTTACCGTCGCGAGCTTTTCCACGAACTTTGGCGAGTTCAATAAAATTGCGAGAGTCTCCGGCGTCGTGTTAAGTATATGCGGGGTCTTTCTCAGCATCGCAGACCGCTCTTCGGATGCGGTGTCGCCGTGCCTGATAGCATGGCGTATAAGCCTGTCGTCGCCATAGAGGGCGCTGATCCCGGCAAGGGGCTCCTCCAGGTTTTTATGTATATCGTTAGCCAGTGATTTCAAAGGTGATATGTAAATGCAATAAACGCTGTTCTCCAGCCCTTCTTCCGATCTGGCCAGAAGGAAAAGCTCATTGATTATTGACGTAAATGCCGATAGCGTCTTTCCCGAACCCGTAGGGCTGCATATGAGGACGTTCTTGCCCTCGTGAATGAGCGGGATGGCAAGTCGCTGCGGCGGTGTAAAATAGCCTCCGTTGACTTTGCGGCGTGAGCCGAACGTATCTTTCCACCATTTTTTTACCGACGGCTCGAACAGGTCGAGGATCTCCTCGTCCGTGTGCGCCAGCGTCGCGTAGCTTACCGGTGAAACTGGAGTGTAGGCCTGCTTTTTTCTCCTTGATGTTGACATGAAAAATACCTTGAACGTTCGTTTTTAGATTAGCGAGTGAGTCTTTAAGTTTAAGGTTCATATCTTTTCTCTATGTGAGTATTGAAAGTATTTTTCTATAAAAACGGTTAGATATGTGCAAAGCAATCTGTAGTATGTAAAAGGTGATACCTGATGGCCGCCGGCAGCGCGTTAAAGTCGAAACTCATGAGGCTGAAAGAGATATTGCAAGAGCTGGATAGCGTGCTGGTCGCATATTCGGGAGGAGTGGATTCCACATTACTTTTAAAATGTGCCGTGGACGTACTCGGATATGAAAAGGTCGTCGCAGCGACGGCGGTATCCGAGATAATGATACAGGAGGACATCGAAGAGGCTAAGAAGGTCGCCGAAGGCCTGGGTGTCAGGCACATTATTTTTCACTCAGAGGAAATGGAAAACTTAGAGTTTATCGCTAACACCCCCGAAAGATGTTACATCTGTAAAAAAGGCCGGTATGAAAGCCTTGTCGGGTTAAAGGAAGAGCTTGGGCTGGCATATATTGTCGATGGTTCCAACAAGGACGATGAAAAAGACTACAGGCCGGGAGAAAGAGCTCTGAAAGAATTAGGTATCAGGAGCCCGCTGAGAGAGGCCGGACTGTATAAATCCGAGATCCGTGAGATTTCCAGGGAGATGGGACTGCCGACGTGGGACAGCCCTTCGAGGACATGCCTGGCCACACGCATACCTTATGGAGAGAGCATAACGAAGGATAAAATCTACGCGATACGCGAGGCCGAGAACCTGCTTCACTGCATGGGATTCGCCCAGGTTAGAGTGAGACATCACGGCGACATCGCACGTATAGAGGTCCCGTATGATGAGATAGATGATATTTTAAAGCATAAAAAAGATATTGTAGATGGTATTAAAAAACTAGGCTTCAAGTATATATCGCTCGACCTTGAAGGATTCAGGAGCGGAAGCCTTAACGAGGTCCTTAAAGGCCAATGATCATTCATGGCGGTCGGTTAAATGAAAATTTTGTACCTTGATTGTTTTTCCGGGATAAGCGGCGACATGTTCCTGGGTGCCATGGTCGACGCAGGCGTAGATATCCGCGTTCTTGAGGACGGGCTGGATATGCTCGGCATAGAGGGTTTAAAGCTCGAGGCCGGCAGAGTAAGAAAATGCGGCATCTCGGGCACAAAGGTCGATGTTCTGGCATCCGACACGACCGAGGAAAGGCACCTTTCTGACATCATCGAGATCCTTGATAACAGCAAGCTAGACCCCGATATTAAGAAAATGGCGAGGGCTGTGTTCAGAAGGCTGGCCGCGGCAGAGTCGAAAGTGCATGGTATTCCTGTAGAGCATGTACATTTCCATGAAGTGGGAGCGCTCGACACGATCGCCGACGTGGTCGGTGCGTCCATATGCCTGAGAGAGTCGGGAGTTGATGCCGTCTATGCATCCCCGGTGAACGTCGGAGGCGGTTTTGTAAAGACGTCTCACGGATTGCTTCCGGTCCCCGCACCGGCCACTCTTGAGATCCTGAAAGG
This sequence comes from Methanooceanicella nereidis, assembly GCF_021023085.1. Classification (NCBI taxonomy): domain Archaea; kingdom Methanobacteriati; phylum Methanobacteriota; class Methanomicrobia; order Methanocellales; family Methanocellaceae; genus Methanooceanicella; species Methanooceanicella nereidis. Next base: position 18,812 of record NZ_PGCK01000005.1, read on the forward strand.
CATACCGATATACTCAAGCGGCGTGAACATCGAGCTGGCTACGCCCACGGGAGCCGCCATTCTTGCCGAGGTCTGTTCCGGCTTCGGCCATATGCCAGGCATAAAGGTGGAAAGCATAGGATACGGCGCAGGCTCCAAAGAGCTGGAAATGCCGAACATGCTTAGGGCAATAATAGGCGAAAAGACAGAGCTGAAAAAAGAATATTGCCAAAAACATTAATAAAAGGTTTTTAAGTCTTTTTATTAAAACTACACCTTTCGGATGGCAGGTAGATACTAATTTCACAGAACCACAAAAATACTAAAATTTTTATATGATTTTTTAAGGTCTCAAAAGCACCAAAAAACATACTCACGAAACCTCTAAGGCTCTATCAGCACCGTCAACGCACTAACATCCCAAATGCCCGACTCAACGCACTAAAATCTCAAATTCTCTAACGCTAAAACAAGGCCCGAACATCTCCAAACCACGAAAGCTCAATAGCTCGGTTTCCGTTTAAATCGACTAAAAAATACAGGATATAATAATGATCAATAAGGTGCAAAACAAACCGGGATTTAAACTTTCGTGCTTTGGAGAGGTTCGGGGTTTGTTTTAGCGTTAGTGGATTTGTGCACTTTGGGCATTGAGTCGGGCATTTGGGATGTTAGTGCGTTGACGGTGCTGATAGAGCCTTAGAGGTTTCGTGAGTAAATTCTTAGAGCTTTCGTGCTCTTAAAATCTGAAAAAATTTTGTGTTTCTGTGTTTCTGTGAAATTAGTATCTACCTGCGATCCGAAAATAATAACCTTAAAGATAATTCGAAAAGTGTAAAGACCATAAAAAATAGTATTTTATCTTTCTGCTTTTATAGGCTCTTTATCAGTTTCTGTTTTCACGGCCGTATATTCACTCTTTTTTCCTGTGAACATGTTCGCCAGCTCTTTTTCCAGGTATGCTATGGCATACGGGGTCGCCATGGAAACAACCTGGGACGTTAGCTGAGATATGATATCCGGCCCCTTTTTAGGTGCGGGCTTTTCCGCTTCCCCTTCCTTTACCGGTACAGGGACCTCTTTTACGACGACCTTTGGCGTGGCGATGCGTATGGCCTCGTGGATTATAAGCCCGGTGCCTGCCGCTGCCGCGATCGTGGCGTACGGGTGCTCCTCCACCAGATCAGTAACTGGCCTGACAATATCAGAAGGCACTTTAAGTACGGCTTTCTTCAGGTTCCCGAAGGATCTGCCGATCATCTCCTCGGTGACGCGCAGGTCGTCTTCCGTGACAGGTTTCTTATACGTCGTCAACCTTTGTCAGCTCCGATGTCTTTGGCGTCTTCATGACAAGCTTTCTGGAGAACAGGATGTATGCTATGGCGCCCGCAAGTATGACGGACACAACGCCCGCTATGATCAATGCGGCCCACAATGGGATGAGCGTGGATATGAAAAGTATCAGCCCTATTGCCAGCGACAGCGTGCCGACCACAAGCAGGGAAGCCAGCACGGAGAGGTATATGACCTGTTTTATGATGAAATCAAGCGGGTCCAGTACATAGTTCTGGATATACAGGTCTATTTTTTGCCTTATGTACAGGTCAATGAATCTGACCATGTTCGAAAACTCTTCCTCGACCGAACCTGTCCGGTCGGAGCGGAGTTCCTCGTGGCCAGCGCCCTCCTCGTGCAATGCAGCCCTCCTAGTCGCGTCTCATCAGTGAGCCGAAAATAAACCCTACGCCTACAGCTATCGCTATAGATGCGAACGGATGTTCCGTTATAAAGTCTTCTACCGGTTCGACCTTCTTTTCCACATCCATCTTAAGCTGGTGAGTCTTAGCCTCGACATCTGCGATAATGGCCTTGACCTCATCTCCCTTAACGGAAACTCTTGCTTCCCTTAACTTCCTTGCCGCATCTTCAAATGCTTCGGCAGTCTGGATTTTCATGCTTTCAGCTTTTTGGACAGTGGAATCAACGACACGTTCAACGTTATGTTCCATATCTTCACCAAGTTACTATTAAATTTTAAAATATAAAATAGTTTGTAACCTATTAAGGAAAAAGCGATACTATTGTAACTTTTTAAGGTTCTCTGCAATATCCTCCAGGCTCCTTGACAGTGACTCCGCGTTAGAGAACTCGACAACGATCTCCTGAAGCTCCATCGGCGACATGCTTTTCATCTCCAGCGCAAACGCATGGATGTTAGGTATTGCCCTGACTATGTTATCGACTATAGTTATCGTGGCCATCCTCGAGGTGCGGGAGAGCGGGTTCAGGTCAATGGTTATTACCTTCTTCCCCATCCGTATCAGCGCTTCGCAGCGGTCCCCGTCCTCCAGCGGCACGAGCACGACGTCGGCCGCCCATATCCCTTCGGAAGATGCCTTAGCCCGGTCATGTGATAGTCCCGGTATAAGGCGATCAGGATTATCGCCATAGATAGTAATGCATCCGTCAGATCTCAATCTTTTCACGATCTTTCCGACCCTTTCTTCGGTCCTGTGAAAAAGATTGACTTCCACCGGCGCGTCAATGAGCTTTGAAAGCTCGCATATCTCCTTAGAGACAAGCGCGGCAGTGTTACCGTTCACGGATATGACCGGCCTTTCCGCCAGAAGCAGCATGGCTGCTGCCGCTTTTGTTGCCCTCATCGCCGTTCCGGTAGTCTTTTCTCCTATAAGGTAATCAAAAGCTTCTCCGCGGCCCTGGGCGATAAGGCCCTGCATGCTCGTAATTCCGTCATTCACGCCCTTGACGAGCATTTCCCTCGTGACGAGGGACATGTATCGCGGGTGATCCTCTGGTATCTCTGTCATTGTATCACGGGTAGTGTATGAATGAGAAGATAATTATTTAATGGTTTTGGAAAAATAGCGCCGTTCCTCGCTTAAAAATGAATACGTTAATGGCCTTTATGACAGGATCAATAACGGAATTTATTATATACAGTTTTGAGAGACTTTTTCAGGTCATTCCTTTTGTATGGCAGGTAGACACTAATTTCACAGAACCACAAAAACACAAAATTTTTTTAGATTTTAAGGGCACGAAAGCTCTAAGATGTTTTTACTCACCAAACCTCTAAGGCTCTAATTTCACCATCAAAGCACTAACTGCTCAAACGCACGGCTCAACGCACTAAGAACACGAATCCTCCAACACTAAGACAAGACACTAATCTCCTCTAAACCACGAAAGTTTAATGGCACGGTTTCCGTTTAACTGGATGAGGCATACAGGATATAATGATGATACGGTGCAACACCAACCGTGGTTTAAACTTTTGTGTTTTAGTGTTTTAGAGCCTTATTTTAGTGTTAGAGGCTTTGAGCACTTTGCGCGTTAAGTCGAGCGTTTGAGCAGTTAGAGCTTTGATGGTGAAATTAGAGCCTTAGAGGTTTGGTGAGTGAATTTTTTTTGTGCCTTAGAGATCTTAAATATTAAAAAATTTAGTGATTTTGTGTTTTCGTGAAATTAGTGTCTACCTGCCATCCGAAAGAAACAAAAAAGGCTAATATCATAATAAACCTGGATCCAATACGCCGAAAACCCAATAAAATGTCCTTTATGCCTCATAAGAAAATTTAATAAGGATTTAAGGATATAGCATACCCTATCGCGATTAGAAGGTCGGGGGGCTATGTTAGCGAAGATAAGGAATATACTGGGCAGAAAGCCTGCGAAGATCGAGCATTCTTTAGAAAACGTTCCGGAAGTTAAGCATTTTAGAAATGAGACGGTGGAGCAGGCCGGCAAAAGGATAAGATCACCGGACAGCCTTAAGAAAGACATAAACCATAACGGTCATTTTAGAGTCATAGCCAGGAACGATGAAGAGGCGGAGAGTATCGGGAAAGAGAACCTTAAGTCGTCCAGCGAAAAGAAGACAGTGCTCTACGGGGATGATAATATCTCCGGGTACATTTCCGGCGACAGGTATCTCAAGTTCTTAACGCTGACAAGGAACGGGGATATTTTCTCGACATACCCGCTTTTCAGCGCAGGCAAGCCGACACCTGCGAGGCTCACGAATATCACGGAATGCGAGAACTCATACGAAGGGCAGCTGGAGATATTCTTGAACGGCTCTGCCATATCGTTTTTCGACACGCTATATTTTGCTAACAAGAACAAGTATTATCCCGGCAAGGACGTCAAAGTCCTGTTATCGGGTGTCGCATACGTTCTTACCAGGGCAAGGAAAGCACCTCTCGCGGAAAAGAAAAGCCAGGCCGTCCCGAAGGTCCTGGGAGAGATGGAACTTGCGACGAGATATGAGAACGGTGACCTGGACGACTACATTTTCCGCGGTATCGTAAAAGGCGTCAAAGAGTTCAGGATAAGAGAAAAGAAAGCTTACGTCATTAAGACATCTTTGAAGACCGGGATTGACGGCGATCATACGGACTTTTATATTTGCGCAACGGAGAACGCCATCCAGGAAAAGGTACGTGTAGGCGACCACATAAGCGGCATAGTATGGATGCAGGGATTCATCGTCGAATGAGCGGCCATAATAACGATGGCTATTAATGATAGTGATACTGCAGGCAGTGCATTATGCCTGCGTACAGCATTATCACATCGCACTTACATTATGTAATGAGCATGGACCAATGAGAATGTATTTTTCTGTATTAAAATTATTAGACATATTATAATCGCTTATCATATAGCGCGTCGCTGGTAGAAAATATATAAACGAAAAGCCTTATAGCCACAAAGTTATATAAGACTACCACAAGTACAAACATAACTTACAATCATTTTGTTCGATCGAGGGTGTCATATGGATTTTAGATCAATTGAAGAGAAGTGGCAGAAGAAGTACGAAGAGTCGAAAATATTTGAGCCTTCCGTGATAAGCGGGATGCCGAAGTATTTCATCACGTTCCCGTACCCTTACATGAACGGGTATTTCCATATAGGCAGGGCCTTCAGCGGCATGCGTGCAGAAGTCCTTGGCAGATATAAGCTCATGCAGGGCTTTAACGTATTATTCCCGTTCGCTTTTCACTGCACCGGCACCCCGATAGTGGCTGCGGCCGAGAGGATCGCCGAAGGCGAAAAGAAACAGATGGACATCCTCAAAAAGATGGGCATCCCGGAAGAGGAGATACCAAAGTTCGCTGACCCGGTATACTGGACACAGTTCTTCCCTAAGGAGACTATGAAGGACCTTAAGAGGATAGGGGCTGCAGTTGACTGGTCCAGGACTTTCATCACGACATCTCTTAACCCTTATTATGACCAGTTCATAAAATGGCAGTTCAGGAAGCTGAAGGCCGGAGGGTACGTGGTCCAGGGAGAGCACCCCGTTGTATGGTGCCCGAGGTGCAAGTCGCCAGTAGGCGATCATGCAAGGCTTGAAGGCGAAGGTGTCACACCTGAGGAAATATACCTGATCAAGTTCAGGCTCGGCGAGACGGTGCTTCCGTGCGGAACATACCGCCCGGAGACAGCGTTCGGAGCCACCAACCTGTGGCTTAACCCCGACGTGACGTACGTGAAGGCAAAGGTCAACGACGAGGAATGGATAGTCTCGGAGGAGACCATAGAGAAGCTTGAGAACCAGAAATTCGAGGTCAGTGTCATTGAAAAGTTCCCGGGCAAGGAGCTCATAGGCAGGAGAGTCATGAACGAGGTGACGGGTAACGATGTGCCGATACTGCCCGCTACGTTCGTGGAGCCCGGAACGGGTACCGGTGTCGTCATGTCAGTGCCGGCTCACGCGCCGTTCGACTATGCCGCTCTCAGGGACATAGAGAACGACCCCGAAAAGTTCGGGATCAACATGGATATCATAAGCGGAATGAAACTTATCCCGCTGATCACCATAGAGAACTTCGGAGAGTTCCCCGCCAAAGAGATAGTGGAGCAGATGAACATCAAGGACCAGAACGACCCGAAGCTCGACGATGCCACCAAGGAGATCTATAAGAAAGAATTCCACACCGGCCTCCTTAATAAGAATACTGGCAAGTATGCAGGCATGAAGGTCATGGAAGCCAAGATGGAACTGGTCAGCGACTTCGTTCACAGCGGCAAGGCGGCGATATTCTATGAGCTGCCGGACCCTGTGATCTGCAGAGACCTTACAAGATGTGTCGTGAAGATAGTATCCGATCAGTGGTTCCTGAACTACAGCAGCCCGATATGGAAAGCGCAGGCGCATAAGGCTCTCGACAATATGAAGCTCTATCCGGAAAAGGTGAGAAAGCAGTTCGAGTATGTCCTGGACTGGCTCAAGGACTGGGCGTGCACCAGAGAGTACGGCCTCGGCACCGAGCTTCCGTGGGACAAGCGCTGGATGGTGGAGTCGCTTTCCGATTCGACAATATACATGGCATACTACACCATAGCGAAATATCTCGAGCACGGCGGATCGACGATCAAGCCCGAGTCGCTGACGGACGAGTTCTTTGAGTTCATATTCCTTAATAAAGGCCGGGCGGAGGAAGTATCCAAAAATACCGGCATAAGCATGGAGCTGCTGCTTAAGATGAAGCAGGAGTTCGAGTACTGGTATCCGTTCGACGTCAGGAGCAGCGGAAAGGACCTCGTGCAGAACCACCTTTCGTTCAGCCTGTTCAACCATACGGCCATATTCCCGGAAAAGTACTGGCCAAAAGGCTTTGCTGTCAATGGTTTCCTGCAGCTCGACGGACAGAAGATGTCGTCGAGTAAGGGTAACATATACACCCTGCGCCAGATATGCGACATGTACGGCGCCGACGCCACGAGGCTTACGCTGATGTACGGCGGAGAGGGCCTCGAGGACCCCAACTGGGACAGCGAGTTCGCCCGTACGGCAGGCCCGAAACTTTCCCAGTGGTACGATTTTGCCACAGAGAGCTATGGAAAGGGAAGGGAAGATGAGAAATACATAGACAGGTGGCTCGAATCCGTCACAATAAAGGCGATCAAGCTCACGAAGGACGCCATGGACAACATGGACTTCCGTACCGCTATACAGCGCGGATACTTTGACATGCAGCGCTACCTGCGCTGGTACATCCGCAGGACACCCGTGCCAAATAAGCGCGTGATATCGTGGTTCATAGAAGTCCAGACAAAGATTCTCGCCCCGTTCTGCCCGCACCTGTGCGAGGAGATCTGGGAGATAATAGGCGGCAAGGGCTTTATCGCGAAATCCCCGTACCCTTCCTGGGACGAGACCGTGGAGGTAGACGAGTCGATAGAGAGGTCAGAGGACTTCGTAAGGAGCGTAATAGAAGACCTTCAGGAGATCATAGAGGTGGCTCACCTGGAGAAAGCCAGCGAGGCTTATATTTACACTCCGGAAGGCTGGAAGTACAGGGCACTTGAGCTTGCCGCCGGAAAGAACATGGGCGACGCCATGAAGATAGTCATGGCAGAGGAAGAGATGCGCAAGCAGGGCAAGGAAGTAAGCAAGTACATCCAGAAAGTCGTCGCCGACAGGCTTGTGCCATCGGGAGTGAGCGAGAAGGAGATCCTTGAGGAAGCCAGGGACTTCATATCCCGTGAGATCGGGATGAAAGTGGAGATAGACTCCGAGTTCGACCCCGAGAAAAAGAGAAGGCACGCCATACCGGGAAGGCCTGCGATATACGTCAAGATATAAAATGGGGTTTGTATACCCCATTATTTTTTGATTTACCATTTTTTGAATTGTCAGTTTCAATAGTAATAAATGATGACATAGCTCCTGCCATCATTACGTCAAGATCAAGAAAAAATCATACCCGGTTTTTTGCGGGCAGCATTAAGACAAACCTGCTCCCCATCCCATAGTTCCCGGGAATACGGTCCTCGACCCAAATCTTACCGTTAAAATACTCGACCAGCATACGCACCAGGTATAACCCGAGGCCAGTACCCTTGACCTTCGACATCCCTCGTTCTAATCTCCTGAATACCTTTTCTTTTAATTCATCCGGAATACCCGGGCCGTTATCATCTATGGTCAACTTATAGTACTGATCTGAATCCTCGTATGTTTTATTTAGATAGATATCTATACATACGTCTCCTATCGAATGTTTCACGGCGTTACCTACGATATTTGAGATCGCGTCCTTCAATAGATAATTAGCGCAAACAAAATAGCCCGTTTTGGGAGCGAAATTAAGGTTAATGATAACTTTTTTCCAGGGGTTATTTTGATATTCATCCCTGACTTCTTCGATCATCTTGCCGATATCGACTGACTCGAATGATATTTCCTTCGATTTTAGGCTCTGGAGCTTCCTGACGTTGCTTATCAGCTTTGAGCTATTTACCATCATTTCATGGGATTTTTCGACATAGTTCAATTCATCATCAGTTATTTTCGCGGTGGATTTTAGACTGCCAAGAGCCAGCTCAAGATAACCCATGGCGATCTGGTTCATGTTATTGATGTCATGGCCCATTAAGTCAATATATAATTCCACCTCTGCCTTCGACTCCTGAAGCTGTTCCTCTATCCTTTTCCGCTCCAGTATCTCTTCCCCGAGCGCGATGTTAGCTTTTTTTAGGTCTGCTGTACGCTCTTCGACCCGTGACTCCAGCGTGTCTCTCGCCATCTTTAACTCATTTTCAGTCCTTTTCAGGTCCGTTATATCAAGTATGACACCTACGATGCCGGCCGGTTCTCCTTTCGTATCATGGAAAACAGCTTTATGAAATATCACATCATGTAACTCATCTTCAGCATCCCTGACGGAGCTTTCATACCTTTGAATTCCGCCTGCTTCAAATAGCTCTTTATCGGCTTTATAATAAATATCGGCTAATTCCTTTGGCGCGACATCATAGACGGTCTTCCCCACTATTTGATCCTTTGTCAACCCGAGAAATTTTTGAAAAGAGATGTTACATCCCCGGTATATTCTATTCATATCTTTATAGAATATGGGAACTGGTATAGAGTCGATAAGTTCCTGTAAAAAATGAAGCTGTTCATGAAACGTAATATCTACTAGCTCTTTTCTTCGTATTATATCGAGTAAATAATTTATACGATCTCGCTGGTCTTCAAGTTCCCGGATCAGCTTTTCATATATTTTATTCCCATTCGTCATAAAGCCCTATATGGATGCGATTTTGAGTGCGATTTTTTTGAAAGTTATCTATTATTGTATTTTATTATTATAGATGTATAAATTATATAATATAGAAGTATCTTAAATGTGCAAAAAGATAACGATGCAAATGTATAAAATTCGCGGCAGGGGTGCACATTGTAAACGGATCGTATTGTACGGTGTTGTTTAACAAGGACTTAAAAGATATTCACGATACTTGACATCTACCGATAAATTTATAGCATATACCGCACTATGATGTGCTAGAACATCGTCTATGTTCACAAAGAAGGGCACGTAGATCAGGGGTAGATCGCTTCCTTGGCATGGAAGAGGCCTCGGGTTCAATTCCCGACGTGTCCATAGAATTTTTATCAAAATTTTTACAACAAATCTCTTTTTGCACGATACAATCACGCTGGCTGGTGAGGAGACTCGCTGGCCTGTTATTAAGTGAACTTAAGGCGTTTGTCCTCTTTATACTGGATATTTTTAGGGTTACCCTCAGCTCTATACACTCGGCCCTCATTGAGATCATAGACTGACGACCACACAGTGTCAAAATCAAGCCCTTTTTCGTACTGACACATAAATCCGTACTTTCCGCCCAGAATATCCCTGGCATATTGTATGGAGTCTGAGTCAAATCCCTTTTTTAACGCGTCATAACCGGTTCTATACCGGTCCATAGAATTATACAGGTCCGTAATATTCTCAAACTGTTTCATTTCATCGGATAAAAAATTATTAGATGCTATGACAAAGCTGGCGTCAGCGTCCTTTTTTTCTATATGGATCTTATCGGCACAGCATTCTGCATGTGCGATATCGCCGCTTCTGTCCGCTAAGATCACATGCCATGCCCCGGCAATGGGTATAGACTGTAAAGCCTCGATACCCTCATTGACAGTCGCACACCTTTCCAGGATGTAGCGTACGAAAACCATTGAGTTCAATCCTGGCTTAAGCTCTTTCGGGCATACGAACGTCATTCCGGCAGCAAGCCCTTTTTCGTTCACGCCATCTTCTGCGATGACAAAAGCGGAGGAGTTCGCAATGAATGAATGCCCGTTCATTGGCGAATATAAGCTGCTGTTGCTTATTTTTCTAAATACTGGCGGCAGATCGTTATTCCGCCCGAAAAAGACCTTGTCGTCCTTTTTGAACGCGAACATCGTACAACCCTTTTTTTCAAGGCAGACGCTTACACACATAAGCCACGCGGAAAATTTTTCGTACGGATACATGAGTCCGTCTGCAATACCTTTTATTTCCTGACATGCTTCGGGAAAATACTTCCTTAATATGAGTTCTGATCCAGTTCCAAAGGCAAGTTGCTCCTGTGATAGGTCTATTAAACCAAAAAAATCAATATTATTCTTTTTAAGTAATCGCCCGCATTTCATCCCGAATTCATAATGATCGCCTTTAAACCTTGGGTGGTACAACTTGTTCTCCTCCCATTTTCTTTAAACTAATAAGCCAGAGTTGGTATTTATAGATGCCGAAATAAATTTAATTGAAAAAATAATTTTAAATTTACAGAATGCTTGCCAGTGCCCGGATAGTATTTACGTCGCCATTTACAATGAACACGATGAGCCACATACACTAGTTTTCATAAAAGTGAGCTTTCCTGACGGGGAATAGGCCGCGGGTTCAATTCCCGACGTGTCCATTAGCCTATTTTTAATAATCGACAATCTTTTCTTCTTTGTTTTTAGGATAATTTAACGGCATGCTTTACGGCCGTTTCGACGTATAGCTCGATGCGCTCCTTTGAAAGTAATGTGAGGGAGTATTTTAAAATATTAAATATGTTATATTATTGAAAAATTAATCAGTACGAGGAGTAATAGGTATATTCGGTTTAGTACTATTAGTCCTGCTTATTGCTTCATGAATTCCTTGAGCCAGTTCATACGCATTCCCCGTCGCCCAAAAGTGCATGAAGAACATACGAGGCTCCTCGGTCAACATATGACTGTGCAAAGCTACTACTTTTATATCATTATCATTTAAAGCACGGATCACTGGATTGACCTCGGTAGATACAAGAATAAAATCGCCGGTGATCGCAGCTCGTTCGCCTCCTAACGGCTGGAACTTGATCATAGTGGCCACATCCATGGTAGGCGGTATCTCCATGCCCATATCTATGATTTTCTCCGCCCTTGGGACATCATATTTATAGATGCCATCCTCCAGTATGCCATTATAACCCATTACCCGGTCAAGTCGAGAATGATCAATGCTTGAACTAACCTCAGGAGTCTCTTTAGATGAATTATACGACATATTCGTCAATGAAAGAGCGTCGTGAACTTTTTTAGCCATAACTACCGGATCACCCTGTCCGCCAATATGCAGGTCGAAAACATTCGGGGTCTCGCCGATGAGCGTATTATGGATGGCGGTTATATCAATACCTTCCTGCTGGATCCTTTTCTGAACAGACCATATCTCATCTCCCGTTAATACAAGGTCGCCCATCATCATCGCCCCATCACCCATATCCATGAACGCAACCCAGGAATCAAGGCCAAAAGCAGGTTTTAATTGAACATCCCCGATCATCAGGTCAATATCATTTCTCGGAAGGCTGACCATGAAAACACCGCCCGGCAACATAGTCCCATTTTTCCCTAATGCATGTTCGACAGGCTCCCATCCCACATTGCTAATTTTCATATCTCTGTTTTTTATATCTTTGACACTGCCGAAAAGAGATACTGCCATTAGAAGCACAATGCAGATACATAGCCATTGCCATACGCTCAATCGCATTTTACCCCACCATGAATTATTTGTATTAAGGGTAAATCACAATTTTATACGAGAAAAAATAGTTCACTCTTTATAGCGCGCTAAATACCCATAATTAAAACAGTTAGCGATAAACTTGAAATTGCAAATTCAATTTAAGATACGTCACAAAAAAGAATATAACGTCAGAATGTGAGCTAAATTTATAGGTTTTTATCGATACTTTCTCGCATTGCCCGTCATACATCTTAGCTTGCCAATCTATGGCTTATATCCTATTCCCTAAAGTTATGAGATTAAAAAAGAAAATTCCCGGTGCAAGGAGGTAGTGCACCGGATCTATTTATTATTGGTCTACCATGTCCATTTCGAGGAACATGTCCCACTGGCCGTCAAGCATAGCGGCTGTGACCTTGTTCTTATCGACGGCGATGTAGGCTTTATGGGGGGTTATGGCCTGCGTGACCATCTGTCCGGTCCTGTCGCCGTATCCGCCGTGGGCGCAATCGAACTCGGCTATGAACTCATATTCTCCGGGGCCGTAAGCCTCGTTGAGGTATATTTTTAAGGTGTCAGCCATGCCGTCGAACTTGAAGGTCTCATCCGCGAGGACGAATTCCTTTGCGACATCCATAGCTTCCTCTTGAGTGTATTTGCCGTCCAGTGCCTGCAAGTTCCCGCTGTCCGATAGTATGAATATAAGGGCCAGTATGGCCAGGATCGCAAAACCGCAAATACCTATCAAGGTGGTAGTCTTCATATTAGTCACCATTCTTACGATAATAAAGTATTACCGCAGTGATATTAAGCGTTATGTAAACTACGAACCAAACCGTAGTTTAATTTTCAGTATAACGAATAAATATGGAATATTACGACAACAGAAAATAAATATAGCAAGAAATCATCATATAACATTTTAACAACAAATAAAATAGAACAAATACTTAAATACCTGTGAACAGGATAAGGTTGTTAGCCTTTTTAAAGGCATGTGGAGTAAAATCGTATGGATGATTCCATAGAAAAATGCAAATATTTGATATTTTTGGACTCGTGGTTTTGTAGGTTAAAAGGTCAGAAGGACCCGAACTGTGAAAAATGCAGCATATTATGTACCCGGAAAATAAGGCCTGAGGTAGATAACGACGATAGTTCAGGATTCCTAAAAAGGATCAAGATCTGGTGAATGATATGGCTATTTATCTATCGTAGTCCTGTAATCATCAATGATCTCGTGTCGTTTCTTTGCCTCTTGATAGCGTTTCTCTTCAGCCAGCTCTGCGCCCGTTTCTTTTACACTGGCACCGGATGGTTTATCCATTTTCTTTTCTTTTTTAAGGGGAGTATAGGAAGGCATGAGATCACCAGTATCATATCTGGTATCCTTGCCTAACATCATTTCCACAGATTTATTCAGTTATAAGGGACAAATCAAAATAAATAACAAAAAAGAAGCCCGGCACCGGCAAGAGCATGATCACATCATAGCATGGCCTTTTTTAACTTTGCCAGTCCCTTTTTATCATGCCGTACACGACCAGGTCAATGAAACGATCATTAAGCCATGCTGCTTCTCTCAGCGTTCCCTCTTCTACGAATCCCAGTCTCTCCGGGATCACTCTGCTCCTTTTGTTTTCTACGGCACATCTTATCTCGATCCGGTTCAGGTAAAGCTCATTGAACGCATGGTCGATCATCGCCTTGCATGACCTTATCATCAACCCTTTTCCCTGGTATTCATCCCCCAGCCAGTAGCCCATACCTGCGGAAAGATTAACATTGTCGATGCCATGGCATCCGATAAGCCCTGCAAGCCGGCCGTAATGCCAGATGCCCGTATGGTATTCATTTTTATTGAGACTGTTATCTATGCACAGAAGAATGAAATTTCTCGAGTGATCCACGCAGGTGTTGGCATCCAGCCATGGGAGCCATTTGCGAAGGTATTCCCTGTTCTTATCCACCAGGGCGAACAGCTCTTCCGCATCTTCTTCTTCAAGCGGCCTTAGCTCAAGGTCTTCACTGATCTTTTGACACAACATCGTCATCACTTATGGATTATATGGACAGGTCATGAGAAGAGTCAGTCCTGGATACGAGATATGAACTAATCCTGCTTTCTCGGGACATGTACCATGATGACCGGGCATTGAGCCTCCACCAGCACAGCGTTCGCGACGCTGCCCAGTACAAGCTGTTTCAACATGGTCCTTCCTCTGTGCCCGATAATAATGGCATCATAATTAGCGCTGTTATATTCATATATTATTTGCCCGGCTATGTCGTCTGATTCGACGACCTTCATCGAAGGCTTTATATTGAACTTGCCCAGCATTTCCATGCACCGCTCAAACATCTCCGACTCCTTTTCGATAAGCGGGAGAGAAAAAAGCTTGTCTTCAGTGATAATATCGGTCACGACACTCTCGGGAGGCTTACGTACATGGAATAAAGTGACACGGGCATTACATGAAGATGCGATGACACCGGCCACATTTATTGCTCCGAAACTCTGCTCGGAGCCATCAACGGGGACCAGGATATTCTTATACACATTAAAAAGATACAATATCAATAAATTTAAAGTTTAACTGTATACAAGTGTGTGAAAATTAAGATATCTTGAAGAAAATAGGTATGGAGCATATCATATGGTCAGCGTGTTAAACCTGTTATCCGGGGCCGGAATGGTCACGGTGGGCGTGGCGGCGATCGCTTACTGGTATCTGAAAAAGAAGCCCGGCCTGGAGTATTTCTTTTATGGCGGAATTTTTTGGGCGATAGCTATCGGCATAAAGCTCGCCATGGACCTGACGATCTCACAGCCTTTACAAAAATTTTTGCTGGCCAATATGAGCATTCTTCCTTTCCTGATACTGATATCATTATATGTGGGCGTAAGGACGGGATTGTTCGAGAGCGGTATCACGTACATAGTGGTTAAGATGACAAAGCTATCGAAGATGAACTTTAATGAGGCGATAGCTGTGGGGATAGGGTTCGGCGGCGCAGAGGCTATCGTTTTAGGCCTATTATCAATGCTGTCCATAATGACATATATCCTGATGCCCGATCTTGTCAGCACGCTTTCCGCAGAGGTTCAGGACCAATTTTCATTAAAGTATATGCCCCTTCCAATAATTGAGAGAACCTTCACGCTATTATGCCACGTGTTTGCGACGCTGCTCGCAATATATGCTGTAAAGCTGAACGACCTGAGATGGCTGGGCGTCTCCGTCTTATTTAAGACAGCCCTTGATGCCGTGATACCTATAGCGGGTTATTATTTAACGGGGTTCTCCGGGACAGTGCTCATTGAAGGGTATGTGGTATTGCTCGGAATTCTGGCCTACATCGGTACGATATGGTTTAAAAATAAGTATGTGGCTGGTGAAAGAGACGCATATAAAGCCTGAGATAAGGGTACTGGGAATTGATGACTCCCCGCTCGTCTCGGATAAGATCATGATCGTAGGAGCGATAATGCGGGGAGGCGAATGGCTTGAAGGAGTTCTGAGAACTGACATAACCAGGGATGGGTTTGATGCCACGGTCAGGCTATCCGAGATGATATGCGGGAGCAAACACTACGGCCAGATAAGAGCTGTCATGCTAAATGGTATCACTTTTGGCGGTTTTAATATCGTGGACTTGCGAGAGCTATACGAAAGGACCCGTCTGCCGGTGATAGTTATCATGAGAGAGATGCCCGATATGGAAAAAATAAAGGAGGCGCTAAAAAACCTGTCGGATCCTGAGGGAAGATACGAAATGATCACCCGGGCAGGGAATATCATAAAAGTGCAAACCATCAAGCGAGGTAAGCCGATATTTATACAGGCGTACGGTATTGAGGCACAGGATGCGGCCAATATCGTACAGGCCACCTCAATTCATAGTCGAATACCCGAGCCGATAAGAGTAGCTCACATAATAGCCACAGGAGTTATCCTGGGAGAGTCAAAAAAGAGGGCATGATAGCCCGGCTCAATTGCTGAACCAGTTCCATTTCTTTCCATAAAATAACAGGTATAGAGGCATTACGACAAACGGCAGCAGGACCAGTGTCCCGAAATAATTGAACAGGTTGCCGCTCTCGTATAGAAGATATAATGCAGTTATTGTCGTACCTGCGAGTATGCTGGCCGTGACTAAGGATAGCATAACTCCAAGCCGGTCAAAGAACTCATAATAATAGTGCCTCATGATGGCCATATTCCCTATACCGCTCAACTCGTTAAGCTGCTGAGGCGTAAGGTTTTCCTTATCGATGAAGTCCGATAGCTCAACGAGGCGGGATACGACCTCTTCCGGCGTGTTCGCCTTTCTGATGTCCTTGAACACGACATCTACTTTGTTCTTTATTTCATCTCTTGTTATCTTATCGATGCTCGACATCCAAATGCATATTGAATAAAAACATATAAAAGCATATTGTTACAAAAAAGTAGTTATAAAAAGAGATAGCTTTTAGCTAAAGCAAGCCGAAAAAAATCCCGAGGGACGTGCGTTAAGGCTGCTTCCTGAGAAAAATCGTACAATAATAAAAATGCCTCGCGTTTCCCGATAGTTCATAATTTTTATAGGTTATGGGAGAGATGTATATATGATCTTATGTCAACTTTTACATCAACAGTAGCGAAAAAGATAATGCTTATTGTACTGGATGGCGCATCGGACAGGCCTGTTGACGGCGCCACGCCGATGTCACGCGCAAAGACGCCAAATCTTGACAGGCTTGCTGCCGAGGGAATAAACGGCATAATGGACACGATATCCCCTGGCGTCAGGCCGGGCTCGGATACATCCCATCTCGCATTACTGGGTTATGATCCGTATGAGTACTATACGGGCAGAGGACCGTTCGAAGCGGCAGGTGTCGGCATAGAGGTAAAAGGCGGCGACATCGCTTTCAGGTGTAACTTCGCGACGGTAGAGGATGGCGTCGTTACAGACAGAAGGGCTGGAAGAATAAAGGAAACAGATGAACTGGAGAAAACCATATCTGAAAAGGTAAAAGTCCCCGGAGTGGAGATCATATTCAAGAGATCTACAGGGCACAGGGCAGCTCTCGTGTTGAGAGGAAAGGGACTTTCTGCTGACATAACCGACACGGACCCGAAGAAAGAAGGTTCGCCCATAAAAGAATGCCACGCCACGAATGATTCGCCTGAGGCAAAAAGGACCGCAGAAATAGTCAATAGCGTATCAAAGCAGGTCGTCGAAGCCCTTGACAGTCACCCGATAAATGTCGAGAGGAGAAAAAACGGGCTTCCAGCCGGTAACTCGATACTCATAAGGGGCGCGGGCATGGTACCTCACATACCGGACTTTTACGACAGATACCATCTAAAAGGAGCCGTCGTCGCAGCCGCAGGCCTTATTATAGGCATAGGCAAGATGTGCGGCCTGGAATATCTGCCTTTAAGCGGCGAAGAGGCAAAAGTCGAAGGTTCCCAGGTGGCGGCCAAAGTAAAAAAGGCCGTAAAAGCGCTTGATACGCATGATTTCGTGCTGCTAAATATCAAGGGGGCCGACGAGGCCGGTCATGACGGGGACTTCGAAAAGAAAGTGGCTTACATGGAAAGCGCGGACAAGGCGTTAAAGAGCGTGCTCGACCTCAAGGATACCATAGTCATAGTGACAGTGGACCACAGCACACCTGTATCCATAAAGGACCACTCCGCAGACCCTGTACCGGTCCTGATCAACGGTGCAGGTGTCAGGGTCGATGACGTGACGCAGTACAACGAGCTCGTGGCTTACAAGGGCGGGCTATGTCGCATCAAGGGCATGGACCTGATGCCGATAGTCCTTGACCTTATTAATTTGACCAAAAAATTTGGGGCTTAAGCCCCTGTAATTTTATTTTTTGGCAACATCTTTTTTCATTAGATGGCTATAATAAAATCCCTTTCAATGGAATATAAAAAAATAGCTCTTCTGTAAGCTTATATACTACCCTAAAGTATTTATTGACTAAAATAAACTTATAATTAAGTTTTGTAAAGATATGAACATCGCAAGAAGTCGGACTGCTTTTTCCCGAAATATTTTTTAACTAAATGCGATGTACAGTATTGGTATAGTAAAATAGATTAAGCGTAACGAAAATACTAATCATAGAGTATAACCTGAATTAATGGAGATTGACATGGAAGAATTAAAAGTATACCAGGGTCCGAAGTCAAAATTCTCGCATATGACCTCTGCTCACCCGTGTTTTAACGAAAAAGCCCATTTTTCTACGGCAAGGATACACCTCCCCGTTGCCCCAAAATGTAACATTCAATGTAATTTCTGTACAAGAAAGATAGATAAGTGCGAGCACCGCCCCGGAGTATCCTCGGGAGTGATGACACCGCAGGAGGCCGCGGACAGAGTAGACCAGGCAGTAAAAGAGGTCGAGAACCTGAGAGTCGTAGGAGTCGCCGGACCCGGTGAAGCCCTTGCGAACGAGGAGACTATCGAGACCTTTAAGCTTGTTCACCAGAGACACCCGAACCTGATCAAGTGTGTGGCCACGAACGGCCTTTATCTTGCAGAGAAAGTAGATGACCTTGTTAAGGTCGGGATCAACAGCGTCACTGTCACTATTAACGCCATTGACCCGGCGGTCGGCGCAAAGATCTACTCCTGGATAAGGTACCACAATAAGACCTATCGCGGAGAGGAAGGCGCAAAGCTCCTCATCGAGAACCAGATCAAAGGAGTGGAAGCCGCAGTCAAGGCCGGCTTTATAGTCAAGGTAAACACCGTGCTTATACCTGAGATAAACGCGGAACAGATCGAGCCTATCGCGAAGATGGCGGCCGAGAAGGGCGCCATACTGATGAACATCATACCGATGATCCCGCTCTACAAGTTCGCCGGAATGAAAGCTCCGGAATGCTCGGACCTTGAAAAGGCAAGGGCAACAGCTGAAAAGTACCTGCCACAGTTCAGGCTTTGCAAGCAGTGCCGTGCGGACGCGTGCGGAGTACCGGGCAAGGAAGAGTCCATATCGCCCGCGCAGCGTGTCGCCAGAGGCGAATACTACCACGCATAAGCGGATAGTGCCCAACATGGGCACTTTTTTACTCTTTTTAAAACCCTTTATGAAGTTCTGTTACACCACAAAGGAACACAAAGGACACGATTTTTTCACCACTAAGGGCTCAAATGTGAGTAAGGTTCACAAAAATTTTTTTTAAATATATGATAATTCTTCTGAAAAAGTCCTTTGTGTACCCTTGTGTGCCTTTGTGCGCTTAGTGGTGAAAAAATCGTGGATACTGATTGTCTTTGTAATTATTTAATCAAAACTGAAAATCTATAAATTAAAAAAAATTAAGGGGGTTGGGTTTTTCACCCAACTTATTTTAACAGGTAGTATGTGGATATCAGGCCGATGAATATCAGCGATACTGTGTTCATGACCTTGATAAGGGCGTTCAGCGCAGGGCCTGCGGTGTCCTTGTACGGGTCGCCTACAGTGTCGCCTACTACTGCCGCCTTGTGGGCATCGCTGCCCTTGCCGCCATAGTTGCCTGTCTCTATGTACTTCTTACCGTTATCCCATGCGGCACCGCCGGAAGTCATGTGAATAGCCAGCAGCAGACCGGTTACGATAACACCAAGAAGTAAACCGCTTAATGCTGCAGGACCGAGTACGAATCCTACGATAAGCGGAGCGATGACCGCGAGAATACCCGGAGCAGCCATCTGCTTGAGCGCTGCCAGAGTGACTATGTCAACACACTTTCCATAGTCCGGCTTTGCCTTTCCTTCCATGATGCCCGGTATCTCTTTAAACTGACGCCTGACCTCGCTGACAATGGCGAAGGCTGCCTTTCCTACTGCCTGCATACAGAATGCGCTGAACAGGAACGGTAGTGCTCCTCCAATGAACAGTCCGATGAGGACTATTGGCTGATCGATCGAAAGGTCGAGGAGCTCTCCGCCCGGGATCTCAGCCTTGAACGCTGCGAACAGCGCCAGTGCCGCGAGTGCCGCCGAGCCGATAGCATAACCTTTAGTGACCGCCTTGGTCGTGTTGCCTACTGCGTCAAGCGCATCGGTGATCTTCCTGACTTCGGACGGCAGGTCTGCCATTTCGGCTATACCGCCTGCGTTGTCAGTGATCGGGCCGTAGGAGTCTACAGCGACGATTATGCCTGTGACGGATAACATTGCCATTGCGGCGATCGCTATACCGTATAAGCCTGCGAACTGGTATGCGAGGAATATGCCTATGATGATGACAAGCACCGGAAGTGCGGTTGCCTCAAGGCCCATCGCGATACCGGTAATGATGTTCGTTCCTGCGCCTGTCTGTGACGACTTTGCGACCTCTTTGACCGGCCTGTGATCGGTACCGGTGTAGTATTCGGTGATCACTACCATTGAGGCCATGACGCCGAGACCTACAAGCGACGAGAGGAAGATGCCCCAGTTGCCGTCAAGAAGTATCTCGGTCGCAAGGAAGAACAATCCGATAGATATGATGGTCGACGCGATAAGTCCCTTATACAGGGCGCCCATGATCTTTTTGCTGGAGCCAAGCCTTACGAAGAACACACCGATGATCGATGCGAATATGGCCATGGCGCCGAGAAGAAGCGGGTAGGTCGCAAGGTTCTCCGCAGCTGCTGCGGATAATCCTATGTTAGCGATAAGATAGTTCTGTATCTCAGGGAAGCTTCCCAGTAAGATCGCTGCGAGCCCCGTTACGACGTATGTCTCGAACAGGTCGGCACCCATGCCGGCGCAGTCGCCTACGTTGTCACCGACGTTGTCTGCGATGACAGCGGGGTTCCTCGGGTCATCCTCGGGGATGCCTGCCTCGACCTTGCCTACAAGGTCAGCGCCTACATCTGCCGCCTTTGTGAAAATGCCTCCGCCTACCCTGGCGAATAAGCTGATAAGGCTCGCACCGAAACCAAGTCCTATGAGAGGAGCGAGGTTCATCTCAGAGCCTGCGGGGGTAAGGAAGTTGGCGATAAGGATGTAAAAACCGCTAATGCCAATAAGACCAAGACCTACGACAGCAAGACCGGTGACCGCTCCGCCTTTGAAAGCGACCGATAATGCCTTGTCAAGCCCGGATTTTGCCGCTTCGGCGGTCCTGACGTTTGCCCTGACCGATATGTTCATGCCGATATAACCGGCAACAGCGGACAGTACAGCGCCCACAAGGAAGCCTATGGCGACCCAGACGCCGATAAATACGCCTAATATGATAGCGAGCACTATCGCAAATATGCCGATGGTAGTGTACTGTCTGTTCAAGTATGCCATCGCGCCTTCCTGCACCGCGCCGGATATTTCCTTCATCCTCTGGGAACCTGCATTCTCCTTGAGGACTGCATATGCAAGGTAACCGGCAAATACCAATGCAAGAGCACCTGCGATCGGTGCCAGAATGGTATAATCCATGTAGATTTATCCTCCTATGAAATTTATATGATCGATCAACCACCATATAGCAACATGGTAAACCGAGACATTGATTCCCGGACCGTTTTTTTAAGAGCCTGTGTAAGATTGTGATAGATCACAATCTACAATTTACATGAATGGTGATACTTGGTATTAGTAATAATAGTACATATTTATAACATTTACTGCTTAACAGCCGATAATATCCAAAATGAGCGCTAAAAATGAGTCTCAGGCTTTTATACCCAGAGTACTGCCAGTATCCAGAGATAGGCGCTTTCTAAGCTTTTGCGGGAGTATCACTGAACTGCCCTCTTCTTTGTATACCGGGACTCGCTCCAGTTTAACAGGGTATTTTTTTCCGCCGGGAATGATAAGATATGCGTTAGCAGATTCTTGCACGCCGAGAGACCTCAATGCCTTCTCGTCGACCCATGCTATATTGCGTTCCTCCAGCGTTTCGAGTGTCCGGTACTTTGACCTGTGCTTAATGTTCAATGCCTTATCTTCGCTTGATACGACTTTTAGTTCGATCAGCTTTTCCACCTGCACTTCTTTTTGCCCTGCGGCGATCTTTTTAGGGGCAGGCTTCTTTATTCCGCTTACCGGAGCCTCGACTGATGTCACGGCTTTTTCTTTTGGTGCCTGTAAGGGGGCAATATCAGCCTTTACTTCAACCGGCTTAACAGTGACTTTTTCTACCGGAGCCTTGATCTTCATCGCTTCTTCAGGCCTGGCCTCGACGGGGGTCGATGGCGCAGCGGCTTTTGGCCCCTTAAAGAAGGCTTCCGGAGAAAGGGCTTCAATGGTGGTCGGCACTTCTTTCTCATGCCTGGCCGCCTCTATAAAGTATATCTTTGCAGATACGCTCTTCCCGGAATAGGACGATTCCATCGTACTTAGCGCTTCCTCTCCCGATAGCTTCTCGTCTCCGGCAGAGTAAGAGGAGCTTAGAACTATGCCCGAGCTCATATACATATATCCTTTAGACCGGCTATCTTCCAGTTTCAGTATACAGGAATTGCGCTCTTTCCTGATGTTCTTTATAAGCGATTTAAGGGAAATATACTCGCCAAGCTCCGTTTCGGTCATCGACACTAATTTTCCATTCAGGAAAAGGTCCAGGATGTTCTTCGAAAGCTCATATGCGGACATGACGCCGTCTGAAACAATGGCTTTATTCTCTACCGGCTCAACGTACTTTGCACCCATGCTCATCCACCGGTTAGATTCCTCAAGCGCGGTCATCGCTTCTCCGCCTGAGTAAAATATCATAGCCTCGAAATCAGAAAATATGATATGGACGCACCCGTTGAACCCGGACGCCCTTAGCTCCTTCTTTCGCTTATAGTACTCTCTTGAACTGATCCCTTCGAACAAGGTCTTTTTACCGGATATCAGCATGTGGAAAACCTCATACGGCCGTTAATATGCCTGTCGCGAAAAACAGCCCTGCGCCAGCCTGGAGCAGCAGGGAATATATTCCCGTGTCGGTACCTGTCAGGAACAAAGGTATCACGCTGGATATGAGCAGCGCTAAGAACCCCAGCCCCATAAAAATGAACATACGGAGCTTATATGATGAGTAGAAATAGATCGAGAGCAAGACCAGGACAGCCTGTATTGCTATCACCGCATATAGCATGACCTGAGTGATTTCCATAGCGATAACCTAGAAAGTATAATATGTAATCATTTATGATACTTTCGTTGTTTGATATATACAGTTATTCTTTAGCTACCTGACTACCTTATTTTTGTCCTGACCTTTTTTGTCCTGGATATCCATTTTGCGAACCGGGATATTTCGGGATGGGAAAGTATCTTCTCGATCGTGTTATATTCTTAAGCCAGCTCTTTATTGTTTATTTTTTTATGAAGATGGTCGTGGCAGGCTATGCAGACATAGATCTTATCTCCCTTTGATCCCCCTTCTTCCCTGGGCACGAGGTGATGTTCCTCCAGCGACCATTCGGGTAATTCCCTCTTACATATCTCGCATTTCATCCCAAAAAATATAGCCCTATCATTAAATTATAAATTATGTCCGGTCATAACGGCGACCTGCAAGGAAAGGGCTTTTGATATGATCGGTATCCAATAACGTTTTATGATTTTAGCGGCTATTTTCTATGAAATTCGATGAAAGATCTTAAGATAAATTTCCGCTGGAACCCGAAAAACCGTTATAGCATAGCCGTGCTTGGCGCGGTCATTAAAGACCGCAGACTGGTCAAGGGTCCTGAGGACGGCATAATGCTCTATAGTTTCGCCTCGTTGCAGGCAGAGGACGTCTTTAAGGAAGTGAGGAGCGCAAAGACGGACTCGGTTTTTATAGCCGGAGGGCCGCACCCGACAGGATGCCCCGGGGAAACTCTAAAATATTTCGATTATGTCGTCATAGGAGAGGGCGAAGAGACATTGCCCGAATTAATAAATGCTTTACGCGAAGGGAAAGACGTATCCGGTGTCAGGGGGATAGCCTATAAAGATAACGAGAGTGTCGTTTTTACCGAAAAAAGGGAATACGTCGATCTGAATAAATATCCTCCTTTTGAGCCTCCGCTTTTCGGCCCGATCGAGATCTCCAGGGGGTGCCCGTGGAACTGCGCATACTGCCAGACGCCCCGGATATTCGGGCACAGGATGAGGCACAGGAGCGTCGAGCAGATATGCAAATACGATAAGTTTTACGAGGACAAGAGGCTGATATCGCCTAACGCGTTCGCCTACGGCTCGAACGGCGTTACCCCTGACGTTAAGGCGGTAGAAAAGCTGTTAAGTTCGCTTTCCGGCAATATCTACTTCGGGACTTTCCCATCGGAGGTCAGGCCGGAGTTCGTGATACCGGAAATGCTGGATCTCGTGAATGCTTACTGCGCGAACAAGGAGATACACCTCGGAGGACAATCGGGCAGCGATAAAGTCCTAAAGGCCATTCACAGGGGACATACCGCATCTGACGTGATAGTGGCCGTGGAAAGAGTCTGTGACGCCGGCCTCACGCCCGTCGTTGATTTTATCTTCGGGCTCCCCGGCGAGAATGAAGAGGACCAGATGCTGACGATAGACTGCATAAGGACAATAATAAAGGATGGCGGGAAAATAAGAGCACACTATTTTATGCCCCTGCCGGGCACCGAACTTGCCGGTACGACACCCGCGGAGCTTAGCCCTGAGGTTGAAAAGCTGCTGGGAAAGCTGGCGCTGGGCGGCAGGCTGACGGGCTCATGGTCGGATAAGAAAAAGATGAAAAAATGAAAAACAAAATTGGTGCTGTCTAAATCCAGGTATTTAGACCACAAAGGCCACTAAGGCACACTAACGCTCACCACAAAGCGCACAAAGGAACACAAGGGTACATAAAGGACTTTTTCAGAAGGTTATCATATCCAAAAAAAATTTGTTTACCCTTGAGCCCTTAGCGCCCTTCGTGGTGAAAGTTAGTGGACCTTCGAGCCCTTAGAGCGATTAGTGGTGAAAAAACCGTGCCCTTCGTTGACTTTGTGTTAAGCTTAATAAAATATGGACTGACATTTGCATAAAGAACATACGGTACAGAGCAATAAGGACCAAACATGCTATAATTTTTAAAATATCGGAAAGGCCATCATATCATGTATAGCCGTCCATAAGGCGAATAATAAAACCCGCCCGGTTTCGCAGGGTCGGAAAACTTATTATCATAGCCTAACGCCGTGCCCTGGCTTTGCTCTCCGAAAAGTAAAGAGTATAATGACGGCTCGTTCATGTAGGTGATGTCAGGAGTTCCAGTAATGTTGCCCATCTTTGCGGCGGCGTCTATAGCATCATACATGCTTCCGATCTCGTCCACAAGCCCCAGCGCTATTGCCTCGTCACCCGTGTATACTCGGCCATCGGCTAGCATCTCCACCACCTGTACCGGGATGTTCCTGCCTTCGGATACTGCGGATATAAAGTGATGGTTGGACGCGTTGATTATATTGTACACGTACTGCTTCTCGCTCTCGTTAAGGCCTCTCCAGTCAGCCCCCACATCCTTATATGTGCCGGTCTTGGCCACATAATAGTCGATGCCCTCTTTATTATAATACGCGCTTCGGTTCTCGAAAACCCATATCACGCCGATGCTTCCCGTGAACGTGTCGGGGTTGGCGAATATCTTATCGCAGGGCGAGGATATGTAATATGCCGCAGAAGTCGCAAGGTCGCCCATGGATACGACGACGGGCTTTACCTCGCGGGTCTTCTCTATCTGTGAATAGACCTCCTGGGCCGCTACCGGCGTGCCTCCGGGAGAGTTGATCCTTAAAACGATAGCCTTGACGGACTTATCCTCCTGAGCGGCTCGAAGGCTTTTGATAATATTATTAGAGCTGGCATAGCCAAAGCCTTCCGGCACGTTATCAGTGACCATCGTGCCTTCGACATATATGACTGCGACCTTGTTAGAGATGGGGCTGAGCTTCTTAAAAGGAAGAGACAGGTCGCTCTGGGCCATGATGAGCGCAGACTCGGCAAATAGCATGACGCCCATGGCTAAGATTATCAGTATAAGAAATAT
Organism: Methanooceanicella nereidis; assembly: GCF_021023085.1. NCBI lineage: Archaea > Methanobacteriati > Methanobacteriota > Methanomicrobia > Methanocellales > Methanocellaceae > Methanooceanicella > Methanooceanicella nereidis. The sequence goes on from NZ_PGCK01000005.1 coordinate 44,588, forward strand.
GTTGACGATATTTAACCTGCCTGGCCTGCTTCCTTCCATAGTCCCACCCGTAGATAGTTAAGTTATCCGGTCTCAAATCCATCCTTAATGACCGGGATAATCAATCATAGGGTATATTAAGCATATATAGTTTCTAGTCAAGGCTAAAGAGAACTAAAGCTGTCCCGGTAATAAGCCGATGCCCGTAAGGCTTCGTTGACTGCTCTAAGCTATGATTATCTTGCTTGCCCCGTTATCCCTGGGCTTTACCGGAGGCGCGGCAACTGGCTGCTGTGGCGCCGCTCCCAGTGCAGAGCAATTAAAGACAAGCTCATACAGGAATTTTCCATACTTGCTGTTCCTGTCATACCTGTAATAGCTTATCTTGCCGACTTTTTTTGTCTCTTTGATAATGCCGTATTTTAAAAAGCCTTTCAACATTTTCGAGACCCTGGGCTTTGACAGTTTCGTACGATCTGATATGTCCTTGACAGCGAATTCGCTGCCGTGGTTGACCACCAGAAAAACGAGGAGACCTGCAGACGAACTGCTGCCGAAGATCTCGACTAATGGTGAAGACGGTAGATTACTCATATGCACACCAATACCAAACATATCAAACGCTTAATTGTCTTAAAGACATCGCATGAAGAGAAATATAAAAAAGATAATATTCGAATTTCGAATGTTATTTATAAAATTTGACTTTCCCAACCCCTACAGTAAATAATATTATCATGAGGCAATATTTCGACATGATAATGTTCAACACCCCCCTTAGTCCCGTAAATATTGATACCCCCATCGGGGCCATATATTTTTCTAGCTTCTCTTGCCACACAGCATAGTTGGTCATAGATTTCTGCTTCGTTATCAGTATTTTTTACTTCTGTGAGAAGTTGAACGTCAATAAATTTATAATTTAGAACCTGATTAGGTCCCACAACATCTGCTACTAAAATATATCCTTTTTCCAGATTTGGATAAGACGACCATTTAATATTATTAATTACGTAGTCATTATCCGGAATACAAAAAGCATAACTGGAATTGTTTGAAGAGGGAGATGCTACTGGTTGCAGATCGTCTATAGGAATATAACTTAAATTATCATTTATTATATTGTTCGTATTTGTTTGACAATATTCCATTATGTAGACTAGAAAGAATATAGAAATAAGTAATATCACTATAGTCCACTTATTGAATTTCATAATATCACCTAAAATTTATTAAATTTCTCTGAATGTTACAGAACCCTTTGGTCCCCCATAATTCATCTCAAATTGTAACTCACCTATACACTGATCTTTGTATATCCGATAATGCCCATTGGGTCCGCCTATATCCCAAGACTCGTAGTAGCTAGCACGACTGTAATGACTACATAATGGGCCATCATACACATAGGATATACAACCAGGATGCAACTGACCGTTCTTTTGTATCAAGGTCATTGTCCCCGTCGCTATATATGCCTGATACGGATCCGGAGTCGGAGCCGGAGGTGTAGGCGTGGGACTTATAACATGGATAGTCTGTGTCGCTGACTCTCCGAACAATGTGCCGTTTTTCAGTAACATACGGTATCCCGGAGTGTATGTTCCCGGAGCTGGAGCCGTGATCTGGAAACTGAACGTGTAGTTTTCGCCCTGCCTGATAATAGACGCGGGAGACATGTAGATCCTGTCGCTTGACCCGTTGAACTTATATGCATCCCCGGAAAGCCCCCCTATCATCCCCAGGCATGTGAGCCTTTCAGGTATCGCATACCATGCTGCAGTGCCGGTATTTTGCACAGTGATGCTTACTGCCCTTATTTCTCCCGGCAGCATTTCGGAAGGGAAGTCCACGGAAACAATTCGGGCATCGTATACTGGCTCCACGACAGTGATGTTCTTTGTAAAGCGTTCCCCGAACCAGCCGTATCCAGCGCTTTGCATACGCAGAGAGCATTGATGGACCCCGGGGGTTGAAGGCGCCAGAAATGTTATGTTAAAAGTCTTTTCCGATGAAGGAAGCACTTCTTCTCCCGGAACGAAAGCCGCTGCTGAAACATGGAAAATGTCTGATAAGTATGGAGACAGGGAGTACCCGGAAGACAGGTTCCAGGAAAGGTATCCAGTGTTCAGATATTTGATACCGGAACAGTAAATGTCGTTAGCGGTCATGGTATCCGGAATATTATCATCGATATATTTTGAGTCAGGATACAGGCGGAAGAAGGACTCGAAGATAGACATCGCCGGGGAAGATCGCTCTCCTGAATCATCATATGCGACAGCTTCTATGCGATATTTACCTTCGGGGTACCTGCATGCCTGCCCATACCAGTCGTTCAGGCTTAAACTGGCTTTTATCCACGGGCCTTCGTTTATCTTATAGTAGACAAACGAGATCATTTGCCCGGCATCAGGTATCACCGATCCAAAAATACCGACTTCCTGGTCGCAGTAAAATACGCTTCCGTTAGCAGGAGACGTTATCTCAATAGACGGGGCGGCGCCATTATAGCTGCCCATGTCATTATGGGAACCCCAGACACGGAACTTTCCAAATTCCAGCGCAGTGTTAACCATGCCGTCCCCGATGGTCGTCTTAACGAGGATAGCGGCTATCAAGACAACAGCAAGCAAGAACAGGGTACCCTGAACTTCAGAGAGCCCGATGTCGTCCAGGGGCTTTTTTCTTCCGGATGAACATAGCGCCGGCATCCTACCTACCTGTAAAGTGAGTATACGGGTCCCATCTGACCGTTCAGGTTCCAGGACAGCATACAACGGGCGTTGTTTATATCCCTGTAAAAGTATCGGACCTTAATAGTATGATAGCCGCCGGATAGCTGAATATCAGGGCTTTGAATGGCTACAGGCCCGTGAACGCCATGATTATCGGCGATCATCGACCCGTCAATCCATAACCATGAGCCGTCACAGCTTTCGAGCTCGAACTTATAAGCTCCGTCCTTCGGGACATAGAGATATCCGGTCCATATGACGGACCCGTCGTTATCCGGCACGTTCAAAGGCTTATTCGATACGTTAAAAGATATTATTTCATCGATCCGCTCCGAAGCCATCCTTTTAAAAAGTATATCGTTCGGATCGGCCGACAGATAGTCCGTGCCGGTAGTATCTACATGATAATAATATCCATACAGGCCTTTTTTCATGCCCTGAGATGCAAATTCGGATAGCTGGACGCCTGATTCGTTACTCTGGCGGGAAGCGGCCGAAAGGATGACGCCGGATATGGCGATGCCCATTATGACCACTAGCGAAACGGACAGGATAGTATAAAATGCGTCGGCTATTCCCGAATCATCCATTTTAAGCATAGTATCCCCCGGATACCCCGTCAACGGGCAACCAGCAGCATCATGCCTATCTGCTGTTTTGTCTGGATGCTGGTGACCTTGATTGTGTATTGTGCGCCCTTGACCACGTTACCGCCGGTGACATTAAGCGGTATGGCGGATGTCTGAAGCCCGGGGCTCAATGTAGAAGGACTGGCAGGAGGCGATAATGAGGACAGGCTGGTCGTGCCTATCAGCACGCCGGAACTATCGAACACGCTCAGCGAGAGCTGGTCGGTTTGAAGAGTATCTCCTGATTCATGGTTGATCAGCAGTGTCGGTTGGGAGCCGCCTGAGAGAACTCCTGACAGGCTGGCTTTCGGAGAGCTTGTCAATAGCTGGATCTGACCGCCTTGCGACAGCACGATAGAGCCTATCATAAGCGCTACGATCACGACCACGGCTATCATCAGTATGCCGTATACGGCGTTCTCGACGCCCCGGTCGTCATCCAGTAGCATAGAGATAATTTTAATATTCATGCATAACCCTCTAAGATGTTAATTTCATATATTTGCAATAATACTTATTTTCATTATTATGATAAAAAGTTTTCGATTTGTATAAAATCCTTTAGGCCGGGCGGTAAAATTTTTCAAAATAAGTGCTTAAACCGCATATTCCGGTAATACAGTAAATATTATGGCGTGGCCGATATTTCGATAGTATAAAATATTCGAGTGATCCGCATGCCTAATAAAGCTCTCATTATCTATGATACCAAATACGGGGCTACCGAACAGATCGCGAACTGGATCGCCGAAGGGTTGAACGGTGCCGACATCCAGCATGTAGATGATGTGACCACTACGATCTATGAGCTTGTGATAATTGGCTCCCCGATATACAACGATATGACTTCGAAAAGGATCATCAGGTTTCTCGATAAAAATAAGGATACGTTAAGCAGCAGAAAGATCGCATTATTTACGGTGAGCGTCCCCCCGGATATGACAGAGGACAGGTCGAAAAGATTTAAGGGCGCCTATACGCTGGAAAAGCTGCTGGAGCATGCCAGAGGAACGATACTGTCGACAAAGGCGTTTTTAGGAAAAATAGAGTTAAAAGAGATGACAGAGCTTGACAGGCTGTCACTCAGGATAGATTATTTTTTAAAAGGGTACAGGCTCAGGGATGTTAACTATATGGACAGGGAAGAGGCGGTAAACTGGGGAAGACATCTATATGACCTTATGGTAAACCCGCCGGAAACGATCCCGGAAAAGCCTGCGACTCGACAGGAAAGCCAAAAAAGAGAAAGAGAAAAATAAGGATCTTGCCGGAGTTAAACGCTCAGAGGCCTTTCTTCCATTGATCTTTCCGTTTTAGGCCCCGGCATCATCAGTACCTCGATATTGGCCTGCTTAAGGAAATCCATAGATCTCAGGTCGGGGTACTCGTTCTGGAAAACGACACGCTTTATCTTGCCGTTGATTATCATCTTGGTGCACAGGATACAGGGCTGGTGCGTACAGTAGATGGTGGCGCCTTCTATCGAGACGCCGTGCAGCGCGGCCTGGATGATCGCGTTTTGCTCCGCATGCACTGCCCGGCACATCTCATGCCTTGTGCCGTGGGCTATGTTTTGCTGTTCCCTAATGCAGCCGATGTCAAGACAATGCTCGAACCCGTATGGCGCGCCATTGTAGCCAGTGGATAGTATTCTGCCGTTTTTAACTATGACTGCGCCTACGTGGATCCTGAGGCATGTGGACCTGGTAGCCACGACACGCGCGATCTCCATGAAATATTCATCCGGCGTTGGTCTCATAACGTATCACTTATTTCTTGGGTTTTGATCTCTTAGCTGCGGGCTTTTTCGCGGCCTTCGCGGCAGATTTCGGTGCCTTTGAGGCCTTTGGAGCTTTTTTAGCGCTTTCTGCCTCGAACTTTACTCTCAGCATCTTGCCAGACCAGTCATAGCGCGGAGCTTTTCTGGACGCTATGGTATCCCTGGTCTTTTCTTTCAGCGCGTGCGAGACGATCGGGAGCGCTATCGTCGCATCCGTGAACACCTGCACCTTTGGCGCGACGGAAGCGATCTTGCCCCATGATACGGCCTCTTCGAAAGTGCATCCTGACAGGCCTCCCCAGTGCGGTGAGTCCGCTGTGTACTGAATGGCATAGCTGTGCCCTTCGATGTCAAGCCCGAGCATGGACATGATGACCTCGGTCTGCTGTATGAAGTTCTTCGGGACGCCTCCGCCGACGTATATTACACCGGTCTTCTTTGTATTTTCGACGATCTGCGTGATCTCGTCGACGTCCTTCATCTGGTCGATATTGTATGCATATCCGGCGCGTCTTTCGCACATCAAGGATATCCCTATTGAGCTGTCGCTTAGTGCCGGGACGAAGATAGGCACGTTGTGTACGTATGCGCTGACGACGATGGAATCCTTATCCGCGCCCTGCTCGTATAGCCACTTTCCAAGCTCGTAAAAGAACTCTCTCGTAGAATATGGCCTGTTGGGTTCAAGGTGTTCCCGGCTCCATTTCATGACCAGCCTGTCGGTCCCCCTGAACTCTTCCTCTACGGCGAATACGTCGTATATCCTGTCAACACCGTCCTTGAACAATGCTTCGTCGTTGGCGGTGTGTGAACCGACGTAATGTTTACCTCCAAGTGACTCGTGAATATCATGGAACATGTTGGCGCCCGTTGAGACCAGGCAGTCGATCATGCGGTTCTGGATAAAGTACGCTATGATCTTTCTCATGCCGGCCGGGGACATCGCGCCTGTGTACCCCATGAGGATCGTAAGCCCATTTTCTTTTAGCATCTGTGCCCAGGTCTCGACGGACTCTCCCAGCTTTCTTCCCTGGAAGCCGGTCATCGCCATGGCACCTGTAAGCTCTGAAACGGATCTGTCAGTAACGGTGATGGGCACCGTTTGCTTATGTAAGAATTTGCTCTTGGCTATCTCGTTCACCCTCTTTTTTCAATAAAACTTATTATTAGAATATAAAGCTTTTTAGAAAGCGCAGTATGTCGATTTTTGATGTGCGGACGTTATAAGGCGTGACAATTTTTAACTATAAGGCCGGATACGATCGTAAATGCGCAGATACGGACGTATAAATAAAAATGGAAAGAACGATGCGGTATCATCGCTTAAAATAAGCATTAAACGGTGTAAAAAACCTAATTTGGATTTTTAACAAATAAAAAATGGCGCCTGAGTTGATCATTAGCGCCTGTGATATATTCTGGTGTCCTCAAGACTAAAGAGTTCAGACCAGCTTTTTCATCTCGCGAAAATCCATTACTCCCTTTATGGCTTTTGTCTGTATTGGAATGCTGGCTTCCTGTACTGCCGCCATCGGGTTGGTACCGCCGGTGATGATAATGCCCATGTGATCCCTGTCGACCGATGCGCCCAGCACTGGAGTGTTCGGTTCACCCACTTCGAGAATGCCATAAAACCCTGCGGTCAAAAGTCGGTTCAGAGTGCGGTCGACCTCATCCTTGGCGGACATCGGGACTTCCCTGAAGTTAGCGAGTATCTTTCCTGAACCGGTCTTCATCATCTCCCTTACGGACGTAAGGTCCTGGGACATGAGAACCTCGAGCGGGTCTATGGTAGTGCAGCTATAGCTGATTATGTCGGTGAACCTGATAGGCTCCCTGTCTTTAACCTGTACTATGCCGCCGAACTTTGGCCTCACAGGAATTCCGCTCTTCAACAGCACGCCGTCTATGGTGATGCTGCATGCGGTCGCGATCCCGGTCTTGCCCGCCGGTATGGTCAGTTCATGAAAAGTCTCGTTTTCGTCAAATATCTTAACGTATGAGCATACTGAGAGTCCGCTGTACATGACCTGGCGGAAAATGTCGAGTGTCTGTTCCAGGTCTTTTTTATCCACGATCGACACATTGGCGATTATGTCCCCTACCCTTGTCTTCGGGTTAAAGGTCACCTGGTACATTATTGACTCTATCTTAGCGCTTGTGAACATCATTTCTTCTTCTCTAATTAGACTCATGGCAACCCACAATTTATTTATCTCTAAAGGTTATTTACTTTTGGATTAAAAATAAATCCGAAAGGAGTTACGATGTCGAATAATTTACTAGATGTCATAAAGGAAATTTTTAGCACCTACAATTACGCTGTAAGTGCTGGAAATCAAGGCTTTGACCTTCTAGCGAAGAAAACTAACAATACTGTGGCTATAAAGCTCTCTGACAGTATGTCCGTAGATGAGCTTGGCTCTTTTATGGGATCTTTCGGAGAGATGAATGCCAAAGGGCTTGTAGTCACGATGGGGTATTTCTCCGAAGATGTTAAGCTGTTCGCGAAGCAGCATGATATATTACTCTGGGAAAGGCCCGAGCTGGAAATGCAGATAGGAAAGGCCGTACTGATCAGCTTTGAGGGGAAGCCGGACCCGTTCATGGAAACCGCTGAGACCGCCAGCCAGCCGGCACAGAAAAAGGACATTTCGGCGATCACCCAGGAGCTTTATACCAGGGTGCCCGAGAAGGCAGAGAAGTCTTCGAAGAAACTTGCGAGCATACTGCCGGAAAAAGCTCAGGCCAAATCTGCAGCCAAGGCTGAGAAGCCCGAGCCCGTCATTGAGCCGCAGGTAAATGAGCCTGCCAGTGAGATCATAGAGGCAGCAGCCGAAGAAGAGCCTGAAGATCTCAAGATCCCGCTGCATACTATCCCTATAAAGGTCAAGAGCACGGATGCGATCAAGATCGCAGGCAATATAGGCAGGGCAGAGGACGTAGAGTATTCGCTGAAGTTCATACCGTTCTGGAAATACAGTTATAATGTCGATGTCCAGTCAAAATACAAGGATATAGTCGTTCCGCTCAAGTCAAAGGGCACGAAGATAATCAACGCGATAAATAAGAATGTCGATCCGGCGCCGACAATAAAGCCTGTCGAGTCTATAGACATACCTGACGCGCCATACAACATCGAGATGACCATCCTGACCCAGGAAGAAGCCCAGGCAATGGCCATGAAATCAATAGTCGACGAGAGCAGCAAGACTATCAGGTTCAAGGCAACGATAGGTGAGGCTGCAATGGTAGAGCATAAAAAGTTCAGCCCGAAACCCGCGGAAGTAAAATTCGACATAGAGCTTCTATATATCCCGTTCTGGGCTGTCAGAAGCCATAAGGGGTACATAGAGATAAACGCCTACGATGGAAAGCCGTCAAAGATGCCGATAGATGATGGTGCGGAGATACTGTAACCCCGCATTATCTTTCCACAAGGTATTTGTATTAAACTATTAAGATTAGATTGTTCAATCAGGTGATATAAAGTGGTAACAGTAACACCAAAAGCAGCGGAACAGATCAAGGGTCTGCTTGAAAGCCAGGGAAAAATGGAGGGCATGATCAGGATATATCTCGCAGGATATGGTTGCAGCGGCCCCCAGTATGCACCGGCACTGGATATGGAAAAGAAAGAGGATGACGTAGCGATCAATTCCAATGGCATTAATCTGGTCTACAGTAAGGACCTCGATGACGACCTCAAAGAGTACGAGCTTGACTACATTGAAACGCCATACGGCAATGGTTTCATAGTCAGGAACCCGAACGCGGTCTGCGGCGAAGGCTGCAGCGGATGCCATTAAAAATTAAATTAACATCAGTGATCAAGGGAGTTTAAAGCCGATAATGCGATCATACTTTATCAGGCAAAAAACGCGTCATCGTATCTCCTTAAAACTCCCTTACAGTTCTCATTTTTTGTTATTGATCTTTATAGATCTGACCTCTTTATAAAAAGTATAAGCGATGACCGTTCAGGTCATCCTTCTTTCGCTTCTGTCGACACGGTTTCCGGCGTTGATCCAGCCTTCGAGACCTTCCTCGAAACTCCATACGTTCTTGAATTTCATGTCCATGAACCTTCGTGCGGCGTCGTCACACATCTTTGTATGTGTTGGTGTCCCGGTGGCATATACGATGATGTCCATGTTCTTGTCCATATCTTTCGCCAGGGACATGATCTCAGGGTCGAATAGTGAGATCGCTCCGGGTATATGTCCCTTATCGAAAGCCTCGACCTCCCTGACATCTATCAATAAATGAGGTTTATCCTTTCTGTTTAACCGGTCTCTCAACTGGTTAGTGTTTATACTTCTCAGTTTTTGTTCGTACAAGTTTATCACCATTTTAAAATAATAGGGTATTTATTTAAAATTCACCCGTTAAATAAGGTTATTTTAACGGTGTTTTGACAAAAATTAACCATAATTGGCGTTTATTGCTAATTTAGCCATGAATTTTGGTTATTTATTATAATATAAGCATATTTTGGCACTTAATAACTAATAGGATTACTGATCAGGGTTATTTATTAACATTCAATTGAAATATTGTTAAGGTCTGATTTATCATCAAAATCCTGATCGAAATAAAAAAAATTCCTAAAATATACGAAGATTTCTATTCATAACATACAGATGGGGATTATAAGAATGTGTTTATTGACCTCGACTGTATATGTTCACCCCACGCATGTGGGGACCTTATCCTTCCAGTTAGCCGCGTACCGTTCCAGCGTCGGTTCACCCCCACGCATGTGGGGACCTTATCATTGAGTGTACAACACTGCCGCCCACAAGCGGTTCACCCCCACGCATGTGGGGACCTTTCAGGTTACTGCGTCTTTGCCTGGTGTCGATACGGTTCACCCCCACGCATGTGGGGACCTTGTTGTTTGTGGGGACACTATAGATAAGCAGACGGTTCACCCCCACGCATGTGGGGACCTTTACGCTCAACACCCCTCTTCTCGTTGACATCGCGGTTCACCCCCACGCATGTGGGGACCTTTTCAATTTCTTGTTCTTTTTTTCGGTCCATTCGGTTCACCCCCACGCATGTGGGGACCTTTTTTTATTGATCCCTGCAACTTTAGCCATAGTTCGGTTCACCCCCACGCATGTGGGGACCTTTCGCCTCTAGTTGGTCCTTTAATGGTGGCTCTCGGTTCACCCCCACGCATGTGGGGACCTTTGTTTTGGATAAAAAGGCTTTTAGGGGTACAGCGGTTCACCCCCACGCATGTGGGGACCTTTCAGGGGATCGATAAGACTTATAATATTATTCCGGTTCACCCCCACGCATGTGGGGACCTTGCTTTTACCTCTTCTTTATGAGAGTTTACATACGGTTCACCCCCACGCATGTGGGGACCTTTGGATCATGTCCTTCGGCTCCCACTCGGCGACCGGTTCACCCCCACGCATGTGGGGACCTTTTCTAGGCCGGAACTATAACCCCCCGATCCGCCGGTTCACCCCCACGCATGTGGGGACCTTCCGAGAGCCGCAGCGAGCCTTGTCGTTGATACCGGTTCACCCCCACGCATGTGGGGACCTTCTCGAAAGCCGCGTCTAATATCATCGGTCTGACGGTTCACCCCCACGCATGTGGGGACCTTTGGAAACTGTCGAGGTCGCCCCGAGCAACGGCCGGTTCACCCCCACGCATGTGGGGACCTTGATGTATCCGCAAAATCAACTAATGCAGAACCCGGTTCACCCCCACGCATGTGGGGACCTTTGCGTAGACATTCCAGACGAACTAGACGAACGCGGTTCACCCCCACGCATGTGGGGACCTTTATTTGCTATAACACAAGAACCGAGCATTGGACGGTTCACCCCCACGCATGTGGGGACCTTTAAAAAGCGAGGTAACGAACATGGAAAAAGATCGGTTCACCCCCACGCATGTGGGGACCTTTTTAATATTTTAGGCACTTTAACGGCTGTTGCCGGTTCACCCCCACGCATGTGGGGACCTTGCAAGGACCAGGGTTCCCGCCTCGATGTTGAACGGTTCACCCCCACGCATGTGGGGACCTTCTCTCCTTCTCCACGGATAACTGGTCGGATACCGGTTCACCCCCACGCATGTGGGGACCTTCTCATCGTTAGAATAGGCGCGGATATAACCGACGGTTCACCCCCACGCATGTGGGGACCTTCTCTCCTTCTCCACGGATAACTGGTCGGATACCGGTTCACCCCCACGCATGTGGGGACCTTCTCATCGTTAGAATAGGCGCGGATATAACCGACGGTTCACCCCCACGCATGTGGGGACCTTGTTAGCCTCGGCACAGATTATGATACGGGCGTCCGGTTCACCCCCACGCATGTGGGGACCTTCTCTTATCATCAAACATTTTTTCATTGATGATCGGTTCACCCCCACGCATGTGGGGACCTTGCCTTGCAGAACTCGTCCGTCGCCACATGACACGGTTCACCCCCACGCATGTGGGGACCTTACCTTCAATGCAAGGTTTTACTGTTTTACCATCGGTTCACCCCCACGCATGTGGGGACCTTACTACAAAAATTAGTCGATTTCAATTATTATGGTTTTTCCGGCCGAATTACTAAAGACAGTCCTTCAAAGTCACATATCGTTCTTGATGTATCACCAGAAGTTTCTATTTTATATCCTTGTTCGTTATTATATGAGTAAATCAGAATAGATCCACCTTTTTTCGTATTTTTAATAATTTTCTCCCAAAGTTTGCTTCTAACAAGCGCAGAGATCTTTCCGACAAAAACGCCTGACTTAGGTTCGATCATCCAGCGAGTCAACTCGCCGCGAAGAGACTGACTAACAGACTCAAGTATAAAAATAGATATTGATGCCATATGATCATCCTAATTACCATTTGAATAATTAACGCCACCGGGCAGCGGTCCTGATTTAGGGTCCCAAACCTTGCTCGGCACAACCTGCTCCGAGTCAAAATCATCAAATATTAAATCAGAGGGGATTTTTACATCAAGAGCTCTTTCAATGTCAGGAACGATCCTTGATAAAAGATTTAATTCGTTAAACTTATCCCTGCATGCAAGGCGCACCCTTCTTTCAAGCCCCTCATCTCCATCTGCTGCTGCCGCCCTAAAAGATAATGGTATCGTAATACTTGCCTTATATAAATCCGCTATATCATAAACAAATGATAACTGTTTACCGGTATGGATAAAACCAAGCCCTGTCGAATAACCAATCGAGATTATGGCTGCGCTACATATACCATAAAGGCAGGAGTTCGCCACTGATAACGCGCGATTGACCGGGTCAGCATTAGACCAGTTATTGGGGTCAAAATTTCTACCGGTCCATGGTACACCAGTATCCATACTTGCCAGAGCATATGTTTGCCGGACTCTCTGGCCTTCCATACCCCTTAGCTGCTGAATTGTAAGGTTCTCAGGTATCTGGTCATTGAATCTCATCCGGTACATACGTTCTACAACTTTTAGACGGAGAGATGGGTTACTCACCAGTAGAGCCTGTCTTATCAATTTTGAAGAATGGCGGGTCTCGCCGAATCCCTGTGCATAAAAACGAATGCCACCTTCGCCGCACCATGCAGCGAGACATCCGTTATCTGCCAATGTCTTTACTGCTTCGTGAGTAATACTTGTTCCCGGACCCATCATTAGCAAAGCAAGACTGGCACAGGGGACACTGGTTCTCCCTCTTTCATCATGGATAGCTACTGCCTTATTTTCTCGATCGATTTTACAGTGCTCTACATAAAGGTAGCTCCACCCGTCCTCGACTCTCGGGAGTTCATGCAGATCTTTCGGCATCAATCCCCTCTTGCTGAGGCAATAGATAAAAGTCCGAACCCATATGCTTTCCCACTACCTATCCCAGCTTTCAAGGTATCCTGAAATTTGCAGGCGTCGGTGACTATAAGTTTTCCTTCATAAAGTACGGAGACAAAGCTAAGCCTGTTATTGACAGTTCCGTTAGAACACTGATTACCTTTTAAGTAAGCCCCTTTTTGTGGGCTTTCTTCTTTTACAAGTACATCGGCCAGTTCATGAATCGCCTTTGCTGCGATCAGTTCGAATCCTCCGTGATCACCTTTACGCTTTAACCATGATATCTGTTCGGCCTCATTTTTTAGTGGCACTCTTTTTCCATTAGACTTAGGCTTGCCCAGTTTTATTTCCTCTACCCTAGACGTACCTACTTTTTTTGTAGGATTCGCCCTTAACCGGAATGTAAAAACGTCGCCGGATTTTATACCGCCATATTGTTCAGATATTTGTTTACATGCTGGATTTTCCAGATCCGTATCGATAAGAAGGTATCCTGCAGGTAAAGACGACCAGTCAGGATTCACCAGAGATTGTACAAGCAAAACTATAGCACCGCTTCGGGGATGAATGTCAAGCCTGTGAAGTACCCCGAACTTTTCTCTTGCATCCGCATCTTCTTCATTTAAGTCCGGATACCCGCCGAGGACCGTCCTGTGAAGTTCCTGACAATCCGCAAGGTCTCTTCTCACCGCTTTATTTCCGGGATTGAGTATTAATCTAGAGAGGTACATGTATCCTCCTTCATTATAGGTGCTTTAATTTTGAAAATTCTAACATTTCTTATACCATACATGCGAACAGGGCTCTTTTGTACTCGGTCCGTCCTCATATAAGGCCCATTATGATCTTCTACGATGCATTTGAGCTCTTCAGGATATTTTTCACGAACTTCACATGTATAAGAACTCCATGGATACTTTGCCAGCACATCATCGATAGACCCATAATCCTGTGTTATTGTTTCAAATATTGGCCTGGTAGGCGGACAGGATTTTCTTCCGAGATAAATCGGCCATCGAGGATCTTCCATTGCATCTCTTATCTTATACAGGAGTTGACCGGGACCTTCGATAGCGACCAGAAAAGATGCGTCTTCAATATATTCCCTTATTGATATTATTGTAGTAGGCTCACCGTCACTACCTTTGAACTTACCTTCGGCAGTGGGAAGTACTCCGTTTATTGTATGAAAGTCTTTAGAAATTTCGCCCGGATTTTCTATTCTTATACCTATCCGGAGGTTCTTATCAAGCTCTTCTACAAGTCTCGGATCATTTCTCGAATAACCCATAGCGCATCCTATCAGCCCGACAATGCCCGATTTTGACGGTTCTTCCCCTGTGTCTCTTATGTCCCATTTTGCCTTGAGGCCCCATGACTGCATAGGCCCTTCTAGCCTTAAAATCAAGATAGGTGGATAATCCGTCATTAAACCACCCATTAAAACGCCTTTTTAATACTGGATATAAGGTCATCGATGGACGGGCATTCATCTGCCCCGTTTATTCTTTTATTTCCAGTCGTAAACAGCAGCCTTTTTGTAGATTCAAGATTAAATTTAGCAGTCTGAAGTTCAACCTCATTAATGAACTTATTTATGCTATCCTCGATCAAGTCAACGCTATTCGATGGTTTCGCTGGCCTGATGAAAGCATTTGCAAAACTTACAGGAGTCTTTTTCGGCCTGATCTCTACGAGTATCATACTTGGTAACTGATGAGCTGCAAAGCTGTTCTGTTTACCGCTTGGGGTCGTATAAATCGCGGCTTTTATGAATGCGCTTATTGTAACGGAAGCTATTTTTTTGGCATTTTCAAGAGCTTCTTCGTATGCCTTTTTCTCGGCTTCATCCGATTTTTCTCCCGGTTTGATGCCTGCGAGATTTTCAACGAATGATTCGTAATCAAGTGAGAAATATTTATAATAGCAAGCCGAATTAAATTGAACGTCACCGATCATATCAGCTCCTGTATCTTCATTATTATTTTTTTGAAGATCATCGACTGCGGTGAAATAATCGAACTCGTGATCCATCTTGTTCGTCGATAATGCATGGGCTACCTGCATGGATGCCTCAACGTTCATGAACGCATCTGAAGTGGTCATACGCCCGAATAAAGCAATATCGGGAGTTATGGGACGCCAGCCCTTAAGTTCTGCTTTTTTCTGAAGGTCGGCAGCTTTAATTTTCTTAAATTCTTCGACACTGTCGGAAGTTTTAATTGCATCCTTCATTACTTCGGCAACTGCATCGATGTCTTTTTGTGTTATAAACATCGTCTGTGCAGTGTTCAATTCACCTTCTCGCTCCTTCCCGTCTTTTGTACCGAAACCGGTTGCCTTTTCTGCGGCCATATTAGCCATTTTTTCATCAATGCCTTCACTCAATAATTTCTGTTTCACCAGTTCCGGCAGCCTTCTAGTCCTCATCGCGAGTCCGATATCTTTCATCTCTTCCTGGAATATTTCAGAGGCCCTGATGCTTCGCTTTATGCTCTGGCTGGATATTCGCGACCTTCTGATCCCTCCGAACATGCAATCTTTAGGGCTTCCTGTATCATCCCTGTTCAGATTACAGGGAGCGTGATTCTGTATCATGTGTATCTCAATTAATTTCATACTTTTACCTCCTTGTTTATTGATTGATCATTATTTTCTGCAGGTTTACCATAGCCGAAATACGACCTGGCCCACCTTTTCTGAACTTTCTTTTCTGGATTATTCCAGAATTTTAGATCTTGTAGCAGTCTTAGCCAATCAACACCGATCTCATGGCTGCCTGCAAGTTTTACACATTGCCTTATTCTGTAGGCGAGCTCTCCGCCGCCAGGCTTAAAACCGTCTACAATATCGAATTCACTATCCAGCAATGCAGCCATACGGCTGTCAATGCTTTCTGATCCGGCCCGTTCTTTCAATCTTTTCATCGTCAACCCGAAATCGCCATCAAAATGATACTTATTATGCCCGTAAAGTGTTGCGACGATGAAAAATACCTCTTCATTTGGAGAGTCTGCAATGCCATATGGAAGTATATTGTAGAAAGCCTTCATTGCCCCGCGGGATTCCGCTATTGTATTGCCTGCATTCCTTTTAAGGACGGCAAGATCGCCCCTGTCGACACTCGACAGCCTTTGAAGGAACTCCTCGTTTCTGTCTGGTTTTTGCTGTTCTTGTTTCTCGTAATAAGCTTTCATGTTGACTCCTTCTTATTCCTCGATTTTTTACCGTCTTTTTTACTATCAGGATACAATGCAGCTCTGGTACGCGCCCTGAATTCATTCATGGCTTCGACCTGCCGCTTTAGTGATTCACCATCCGTATCAAGAGGACCTAACCCTTTCTCAAGAGCTTTTGTACCCTCTTGTACCAGTATCTTTTTCCATTCATCTATCAGTTTAAAATAAGCTCCAGAGTCGTTTTCATCCTGTTTCGATAGTGTCGATAAAAATTCATTTTCGAACTGATCCTTCAATGATCTCCAGTAAGATGATTGGGCTGAAACGATGATATTATCAAATGCTTTATCGTTAGACTTGCCATTTCTTGGATAAGCCTTTTTCAGGGCTTGCCGGATATTATAAGATACATAATCGGCAAGGTCCATCCCATCCTGAATTAACCTTCCGGCATTATTCTTATCAAGGATCTCCCTGGCAATGTTAAGATCCTCATGATACCATTCATATATTTTCATCTTACCATCTGTCCGAATGCCGAAAACTTCAATCTGGAGTGGTTCTTCTTTTCGTATGATGCCAGTGTCTCCAAGTTGTTTGAATTGATTGATGACCGAGGGTCTTTCGTAGCTTATTTTTCCATCCTTGCCGGAATAATCTCCATGCTGTAATAGCATAAGCGGCCCGATATCTCTCCATAATTCTTTATTTGGGACGGGCCGTAATGGCCTAATACCTTCTTTCGTTTTAATGTAGGATACTTGTGGATCAGCCCAATATCCAGGTTCAGGTGATTTTTGGCCCGGCCCCCAATTCATGTGTCGTACAAGTCCGGGCTGTTCGGCCCCGCTATATGTACATTTTCCTACTGATCCTTCAGGTATAAGTTGAATAATACGAGGTCTCCAGGTCAGGCCTCCCGGTATCGAGAATGTTTTCACATCTTTTATGGAATCAAGTTTATTTCCATTCTTCCATACAACAGGCATATCGCCTATAGGCTTTATGAATGGCTGAACAACACAAACATTATAGACGATAGTTTCAAAGAGATTCCTTCCTTTGACTAAGACATACCATGGAGGACTACCATTAATGCTTGGAGATAAACCGGCACCGCCAGCAGTCATGAATGGCGCTATCGTCACGAGCCCCTTTGCACACTGTTCATAAGAAAAGGCATGGTCTTCCCAATTTCCATGATGGAAATGCGTAACGTTTGTGCCGGCAGGAAGATGTTGCATTAACCTTGCTACCGGCTCCGGTGGTTTCTTTTTAATGTCATTTATCGGTTCTTGCATAAATGGGTGTTTTTCATCAAAAATATCGAACCTGTCCCCCCATTCAGTGGCGTATAAATCTAATATTTCGTGGTCAAAATATCCATTTTCAAGTATATCGGCAAGATCTTCCGTATCGCCAGGATTAAACGCATCCATAATAAATGCGATAAGTAAGCGATATATGCCAAACTCAATAGGAGGGGCGGGATCATAAATACATTTAAGATTATGCGACTCTTTCAGAGTACCCAGAATACCCATGTGCCTAATACTACCCGATTGATCAATGGAACCAATCCATGGTTCTGTTAATAGATTATATGATGCCAAATTTTCACCTCTTCATAATTTTTCCATTCTCAGCCCATACTCGTCATCATTTGTTATTACAACACGATCGCCATTCTTATTGACACCTTTCCACATCACGGAATTCATACATAATATGCTCAAACCTTTTAGCCACATAGGACCCTGTATTATCTGTTTATAACCAGGTTCAGCGTCATATTCATTGATCCAACTACAGGGTATGCTGGCCATTTTCAACATCAAACGCTTCATCATATCTTTAGAAGGAGCGTTCTTGCAATTAATAAAATCCTCGAACTCGTCGTCATTCAGGATTAATAATCGGTTAGTATTATCGCCGAGACGTGTCTTTGCATAAAAGTAGGATCTGGTGCCAGTATCATCCTCATCAAAGGAAAATGCGCTTGACATCAACGCCAAACTGAATTCCTTTTTATTTGGATCTGTAATTAGATATGGCGAAGCTTTCCCTTTTTCACCATCTATACTATGTCGCATATCGTCATAAGAGTCGGAAAGATCCTGGATTGTGATACCAGAAGATGATGGCATCATGTCCGGAGTATAAATTGAATATGCTTTCTCGACGAGCGTACGTATATCTGTCGGTATCAGAATATTATCTAAGGATCCAATGATGTCTAGCGTTCTCAAAAGTGTATACCTATGATAAATAACTTCAGAAGCCCCAAAATCAGGTTTTCCTTGGGCGGGAAGTAATATATGCAGCCTTGGTATCGTTCCAGTCGGTCTGTTTTTACGGTCGTGTCGATGAAGACGGCCTGCTCTTTGCAAGATAAGATCGATAGGTGCGATCTCAACGATCATCTCATCAAAATCTAGATCGAGGCTTTGCTCAACTACCTGTGTAGCAACCAGTATCGCTCTTTTAGGTCTCACAGTATAATCAGGATGACTTTCGATGAGCAAACTTCTTTTATCAAATAATTTAAGAGCTTTTTTCTCGATCACTCCCCTTATATCGGCCGTAAACCTTGAATGGAACAATAATAGTTCAACGCTATCGTCTTTTAAATTCTTCAGGGCTTCATAGACTTTCTGAGCAGCTTTAACGGTATTTAGTATGATACATATGCAGCCGCCATTAGTAGACGATTCAAGAGCAAGTGACGCAATTTTATGGTATTCACCGATAAATCCGGGATGCTTTTCTAAACTAATGTTCATATGCTTAGATGACCCGGCAACTGCTTCTTCGATGATATTATTATTTTGGTCGACGTAAGTTACTAAAGGATAGCCCATAGTTGGCTGGAAAGTTCCAAGATTTTTTTGACCTTGGTTTATGAAAGAAGATAATAGTTCTTGCTTTTTATCAGAAGGCAATGTTGCTGACAAGAGAATGACAGGAATTTCAAGACAGGAGCACCACTTAAGCAATAGCCATAATATTGTGCTCATATATGCATCATAAGCATGGACTTCATCTATTATCAATACTTTATTTGATAACCCGAACAGTCTAAGGAAACCAAATTTAACGTTAAGTACACTCATTAGACTCTGATCGATTGTTCCTACAGAATACGGAGCCAGTAGGGCTCGTTTTGAAGGCTTGAACCAATTCATTATTTCTATAGTATTATCGAATTCATCATCGTATTGCACATTTATTGGGGATACCTCGTCTATGACCCAGGACATTCCATGGACTAGATGTGGTTTTATGATAGCATCTTTATTATGTAATTCTAAAAATTCATTTACTCTACCATACATCTGGTTACTGGTGGCCGCAGTCGGAAGTGCAACATACATACCGGATAGATTATTCTTCCTCATTATTTGGACCGCAGTATATATTGCGGCCTCAGTCTTGCCTTCGCCCATCGGGGCTTCGATTATGATCATACGAGGGATGCTACATGACTTGATAATATCTACACATTCTTGTTGAATAGGTCGTAATTTAGTAAATGTAGAACCCGGCCAAACCTCACAAAACTCGACCTTATCTTCCCAGGATATACCATCATCAAAACCTAGATAACTAATGGCTTTTTTAGCATTAACCCGGCTAATATTCGCATATTCTTCAGTTGAACACTGTAAATCAGTATATCGCATCAAATCTACATTTGATGCAATCCAGTCGCTTAACACTATTAACCCGCTAAGTAATAAGCCTGCTTTACCATTGTCAATAAATTCCACTGAGGATATTTCAGGAGGTTTAAATATACTTTTTACTTCATTATTCAGTATTTCTTTATAATTATCCCAGTATTTTTTCAATGTCGGATAATCAATTGGATCCTTAAAATTAGATCTGCTATGATGGTTCAGTATACTATTTGATACGGTATTATAGGATCTTCTGCTCCAGCCTTCTTTAGATAATTGTTCCTTAATCCAATCATGGCTTCTTTTTTCATGAAGGAATCTTCTATCATATTCCGGAGGAAAAAGTATGCCTGACGTCATGAGTTCCTGAGCTAATTTTTCATTCTTAATTTGAAAGTCAGGTTCGCATTTACCAATATCATGAATAGCTGCCAGATAAGCCATCCATGCCATACTGGACGTTTCATCAAGCCCGGTCGCCGAAGAAAATTTTTTATTTATGATTTTAAAACAAGGAGTCGATAATAAAGATAAGGCAATATTACCAACGTCAATCATGTGATGTAACAATGAATGTCTGGGATTAGATTTAGCCCATATTATATTTGGATCAATTTCTATCATAACACCACACCGATTTAATATAATTGTTACCAACTTATCTTCAATTTTTTGTATATTAAATATAGGATTTATATTACAAAAATTGCGAACAATTATTAACCAATATATACATCATGTGACATTTTATATTGTTGTGTCTTATGACTTAATATTATAAAAGATTATTGGTCAACCGATTACCAAAGAATATTAGAAAGCGTTCGGCGAATGCTTTTAGGGTCTGCCCGAAGCGAGCGTTAGCGAGCGAAGGGATGCGTAGATGGCAGGGTAATGGACGCGGCCTCTGTCCGCGTCGCTTAGGACTTGCAGCATAACAGAGCGAAGCGAATGTTATGCGGGGTGCAAGCCCGGCCCTGACATCGAAGCACCCTAAAAGCCGAGTAGCGAGGCCAAAGGCCGAGCGTCGAACCGCGAAAACAAATAAGAAAATAAGAAAAGATTATTCATCAAAAATAAAAAATGAATATAGGATCGTGAATTCTAACGTTTTTGTTAGTTTATTAAAGAAGAAAATATTCATAATAAAACAGCGGACTCGCCGCGATTCGAACGCGGGTCTTAGGGTTCGAAGCCCCACAGGATGTCCTGGCTACCCCACGAGTCCAACGACGCACTTTACTTGCGCCCCTAAATATTAAAACTTTTGTATCGGAAAATTATAGTGCCATCAGACATATAGCTAACCTATAATAGGATAGCAACTCTTATGGACTTTATTAATTCAGTATTTAATCCCATGTAAACCGATAAGTTTTAACCTTTAAGAAAATGTTATGAAGAAATGATTAATTAATAAGATATAAAATAATATTATATATAATTAATTTTAAGGGAAATGTTTTTATATTATAATTAGAGCCCGGATTTGAAAACGGTTAACTAAGGCTTAAAGTGCCCGTTGCCGCGCCAAAATTACATTTTTCAAGTGCCATAACTGTATCTTTAATTCTACATTCACCACACATAACACCAAACGCATAGAAATATATAAATACATGAAGTAGGTATTGTATTTCACAGTAGGAAACATACTTCCTACTTAGAAAGGATATGTAAGTTTGGTGGAGGAACCAATTGTGTCAGACAAATTAAAGAACGTGTATGACCTGATAGAGAAAAAGAAAATAAAATATGTAGACTACAAGTTCGTGGACGTGCCCGGAACCTGGCAGCACAAGACTCACCCGATCTCCGAACTTGACGACGATGTATTTGAAAATGGTACCGGATTCGATGGTTCGAGCATCAGAGGCTTCCAGAACATCGAGGACAGCGACATGCTGCTTATGCCGGACGCAACCACCGCATTTATCGACCCATTCATCGCCGAGCCCACAATATCCATAACCTGTGATGTAAAAGAGCCTGGCAAGTCAGACGGCTACAGCAGAGACCCGAGACACATCGCTAAAAAGGCAGAGGAATACTTAAAGTACAGCGGAATAGCAGACACCAGCTACTGGGGTCCTGAACTGGAATTCTTCATATTCGACGATGTGCAGTTTGACGTGCTTACTCCATACAAGGGCACCGGCTACTCAGTTAACTCAAACGAGGGCGTATGGAACTCCAACCATAACAGCACCCCCAACCTGGGCCACCGCGTAAGGTTCAAGGAAGGCTACTTCCCGGTCGCCCCGACTGACACCCAGACCGACATCAGGAACGAAATGGTCGGCCTGATGGAAGAAATTGGCATTAAGGTAGAGCTGCACCACCATGAGGTCGCCACCGCAGGCCAGGCAGAGATCGATATGAGGTTCGACACTCTGGCAAGCATGGGCGACAAGGTCATGAAATACAAGTATGTGGTCAAGAACGTTGCCGCAAGGAACGGCAAGACCGCGACCTTCATGCCCAAGCCGCTCTTTGGAGACAACGGCAGCGGAATGCACGTCCACCAGAGCTTATGGAAGGATGGCAAGCCATTGTTCTTCGACGAGAACGGTTACGCATTACTTTCACAGACCGCATTATATTACATAGGCGGTCTATTGACTCACGCCCCCGCACTTCTGGCTTTCTGCAGCCCGAGCACGAACTCTTACAAGAGGCTTGTCCCGGGATACGAGGCGCCGGTTAACCTGGTATTCTCAAGCAGGAACAGAAGCGCTGCGATACGCATACCCATGTACTCGAACAACCCCAAGACAAAGCGTATAGAGTTCAGGCCGCCAGACGCGACTGCTAATCCGTACCTCGCGTTCGCAGCCATGCTCATGGCAGGAATTGACGGCATAAAGAAGAAGATCGACCCGACCGAGGCAGGATTCGGCCCGCTGAACAAGAACATATACCACCTGGCCGCAGAGGAAAGGGCGAAGATCAGGTCTGTACCTGGATCGCTCGACGAAGCGCTCAACGCACTGCAATCCGACTATGACTTCCTCCTGGAAGGCGGAGTATTCACCAAAGAACTCGTAGAGGGCTGGATCGACTACAAGAGGTCCAACGAGATAGACCCGGTCAGAATGAGAACCCACCCGTACGAAGTATACCTGTACTACGACGCATAGATCGTGGGATACCCTCCACCTCTTTTTTTATTTTTAATACAATTTTTCTTTCTTTATCAATAGCATGTCCGATGAAAAGTTTATTATGGACTCATTTACCAGTATCATGTGATATGCCGGGATCTATGGTTAGTGACATCATCAATAAGATCATATCAGGGCCGTTCTGTTGTATAGTCATTTTTGCGCCAGGGCTGATTATCCCGCTCTATAAGTGGCTAAAGTCGATGCTGTCCGGCAGGAAAGAAAGATAATGAAAAATTATATGAGATGTGCGCCGGATAGGTTTATTTTAGTCTTCCTTACTTCTCCGAACTCGTATAAGCCTTCAGGCATCGTAGAGAATACCGTATCGCCCAGCATCGCCATCGATGCCATTCCGCCGTGAGATTCCACTGCTTCGACCGCATCCATAGCCCTGGAGCTTATTAGCCCGGTATCAACGGAAAAGTCCCTCGACAATTTCATAAAGTTCTCGAAAGTCGGCCGTCTTAACAAACCATCAAGGCACTTTTTCCCGGCCTTATTGATCAGTTCCCTTTCTTTGCTGTCCGATAATATTGTCTTTGTAGATAATGGCCCGAATGAAATGTAATAAATGTCCATGGCAGGGACTGGTATCCGGTCAATTATAAAAGGAGTCCCGGGCTTAAGCCTTACAGTGACTCCGCCGCATGTCATCCCGGCGACATCGCCCAGCCCGGTGCTGTTCCGGACCTCGGCCACATGGGCGGCATAGCTCAAATCGTTAAAAGTCTTTTCCAGTTTCAGGGCTTTGTTGAGCGCAAGTGCAGTGCTCAGCGCTCCTGCTCCGCTTGCCCCGAAACCGCCTCCTACCGGTATGGAAAGTCTGCTTTTGACTGTGACAGGCTTATCCGTGAGCAATTCGATCAACGTTCTTGTCGTGACCGCATCTGTTTCTTTTCCATTAAGAAATATTTCAGTACGGTCTGACGGACTCACTTCAGTGTATGCCCCGTCATCAAGTGCCAGCCCGCACCCGCATGAGCCCATTCTTAAGGGGTCATCTTCCTCGTGGACGATAAAGAACCCGGTGATGTGCGCCGGAGCGAAGGCTTTGCCCATCATTTAAAATACTCCGATACCGCGTCAAGTATGGCAGAAGCGACAGCCCTCTTCTTGCCGGAACTCCTGCTCACTGTCCCGTCAGCCTGGATTATGAACACGTCGTTCACTTCAATGTCGCGAACGCCTCCGAAGCGGTTTGCGACCACCATGTTCGCGCCTGAAGAGTCCATTTTCTTAATGGCCCTTTCGACAAGCTCGTCCTCGCCGACAGTCTCTGCCTTGAAAGCGACTATGAATACAGCGGGGAACTCGTGCCTTACGCGCTCGAGTATCTTTTCAGCAGGCCTGAGAGTTATCGTTACCGGGCCTGAAGAGCTGATCTTTTCAGACGAAGGCACTACGGTGAAATCGGATATCGCCGCGGCGCTGATATAAATATCGTAGCCGGTCCTCAGCTCGTTCATAACTGCATTCATCATGTCTGCGGCGCTGTCCGCAAATATCTCTTTTATGCCCCTTATGCCAAGCCGGTGGCGGTGCACGACAGTGACGTCTGCGCCGCTGCGAAAAGCCTCCAGAGCGATCTCGGTGCCCATGCGGCCCGTGCTGCGGCTTGTCAGCACGCGTATCGGGTCTATCTCCTCAAAATTGGGCCCGCTGGTTATCAGTATCTTCTTGCCCTTCAGCGGAGATGATGAAAGGATACGCTCCGCGTTAAGGACGATCTCATCGTTTTCCGGAAGCTTCGCGATCTTTTCCTCTATCTTAGGCATGAGGAACCTGACCCCGATACTTTCCAGCTTCTTTATGTTTTCCTGTACAATAGGATGATCGAACATCGTCCCGTGCATCGCCGGGACGACCATGATAGGGATCTTTGAGCCTATAGCGGTCGTAGCAAATGTAGTTACGGTGGTGTCATCGATACCGGAGGCTATCTTACTTATGGTGTTCGCTGTGCACGGCGCGATCAAAAGAAGGTCATAGGCTTCCTCACGCTTTCCGCAATATGCGACATGCTCCACATCTCCGGTTATCTCTGTTATGGCCTTTCTGCCGGTAGCATATTCAAGAGCCCATGGATGGATGATAGTCTTAGCGGCTTCGCTCATTACGCCCTGTACTTCAGCGCCGTTACGGATAAGCTCCCTGGCCAGCTTAATCGATTCTACTGCCGCAATGCTTCCTGTCACGCATAATATTATCTTCTTGCCCGCAAGAGAAGTGCTTCTTGATGCGGTAAGATCGAGCGTGGGATGAGAGACGTTCAAGCTCAATGATAGAACCTCGTTCTTATGTAAAGCCTGAAGGATTTTAAAGTTTCTTATTATAGTCGGTAATATTTTGACTCGCACGTTGTATCGTTTTTCATCTCTGGTCCCATGCCATAAATAAAAAAAAGAAACGCCGGGCCCCGGAGACAAAAAGTTCTCATGATAGACCAATAAGAACTGATAATTAAAAGATAACAGCGGACAAAGTTTTTATTTTATGTGTTATTTTTGAGGCATACGTTAACCACATCGGAATGCATTATCTTTATATACTCAAAGTTACTATGACGTGATGATTACTTAAGGCAAGGTTATCAAAAAATTTCTGGAGTTAATTAGATGGCAAAGCAGAAATCTGAGTCCCGTTCTCGGAAAACGGGTAGCAATTTGAAGGCTTGCAGGGACTGTCATAGCCTGGTGGAAGGTCCGGTTTGCCCGACCTGCCAGTCAAGCATACTCAGCGAAGACTGGTCCGGCTATGTGGTCATCATTGACCCTGTGAAGTCTGAGATCGCGGCCCTGATGAATATAAAGCGTCCTGGTAAGTTCGCTTTGAAGGTGCGGTAATTTGGCCCTGAAGTTGCCGGTAGAGTTAAGGGAGAAGCTAAAGAAGCCCTATGGTAAGCTTTACCGCTGCAAAGGAGAAGATTGCCTTAAGCAAGTGATAGAAGAATTACCAGACCCTGTCAGGATCATTTCGATAGGGGATGTGACCACATATTACCTGCTGAAGGCTAACGTTATCCCTGATATGTGCCTTGTGGACGACATGACCATGAGAATTCCTGTCGACCGGGCAATGAAGCAGGGAACGGCCCACAGATCATTCAAAGAGGTAACCGTCATTAACCCTCCCGGCGTCGTTACGGGAGAGCTGATGGACGCGATTAAGGACAATATGGACTCCAGAATTCCCGTCCGGATATTCGTCGACGGGGAAGAGGATCTTGCGGTCATACCGGCGTGCATATACGCTCCGATCGGTTCGGTCGTGATATACGGCCAGCCCGGCGAGGGCATGGTCGTGGTAGAGATCACCGAGGAGAAGAAACAACAAACTTTATCTTTGATAGAGCAAATGATAGAGGAAAACGCCAGTTAATATCATCAATATTCGATGGTGAATAGTATGGAAATAAAAGTACTTGAAGAAAAGAAAAACCCTCTCTTAGAGAGACGCGAGGTCAAGTTCTGCGCCACGCACAACCTTGGCACACCGTCGAGAGAGGAAATAAAGAACAAGATAGCCGCATATCTGAACTCCAAGCCTGAGCTCGTCATCATAGAGCAGATGAGGTCTGCCTATGGAAAGCGCGAGACATACGGCTATGCAAAGATATACGAGACAGAGGACCGCTTAAAGCGCGTCGAGACAGAGCACATCATCCAGAGGAACGCTAAACCCGCTCCCGAGGAAAAGAAGGAATAATCAGGCAGTGATGACTATGGCAAAGAAGGCAGCACCAGCAAAAGGAAGCGGCTTAAAGTCCAGAATGTACGAGGTCAGCAAGGAAGGCAAGGTCACCAGGAAAGGCCAGACCTGCCCGAGATGCGGTGACGGAGTATTCCTCGCAGCCCACAAGGACAGGACGTCCTGCGGCAAGTGCGGGTATACCGAGTACAAGAAATAAGAACAGCACAGACTTTTAGACCATAACTATCACCGAGATGGACGCTCCCCCGGATCGATGATGATTATAGGTATGCCATGCCGGCCGCCCAGTATTACCCGGTACCGGATGGCGTACGTTCACATATCTTTTCTAAACTTTTCTCGTCATCAGGAGAACATCGCAGCCCTGAACCTGGTAATATTTTCCAGTATGTCGATTTATTATCAGTTATAAAAAAAGAAAAGTATAAAATAGCTATAAAGCGATTGACAAACGAAGTGAAAATAATGCCAATGAATATTATCAATGTTAAAGTGGACGACGAGCAGGAAGAGACTATCCTGAGCGCCGGCAAGGATACCGGATATGTCATGATGATCATGAACGATGAAGGCGGCATAAGAATATCGACCGAAGAGCTGGAGACTATGGTCGAAGGCGAGAACGATGCCGCTACCATCGATTTTACATCGGAGTACTATGAGCACGTATTCGAGTGGCTTGGGGACAATGACGTTGAGGTCACGGACGATATAGTGGAGACCATCAGCCAGCAAAAAGAGGCCGAGTTCCAGTTCGAGGAGAACGAATATGCGGAAGCTATCAAAAAGTCCGAAAAGCTCACGACGTCCATGATCGACCAGCTAAAAGAAAAGCTCGAGCAGGGAATTGATACGGCTGTCACTCCAAAAATGAAGAATGATTACAGGGCCGCGTTAAAAAAATTAAACAACAAAGAGTATGATCTTGACTATATCACGAAATGGTCGGTGCGCCTGATCGGGGAAGATGAGGCGGAAAAATTCAGGGAGAATATTGACGGCACTGAAAGCGATTTCGTGGACCGCATTTTAAAGAATCGTATGTATAACAGGCTTTTCATAGATGACTATGCATTTTTAGAGGGCGACGGAAGCTTAAAGTGGGTCAGCCTCGAAAAGAAAAAGTAAACTGGTGCCTGATGATATGCCCGGAGCTTGTGACATGAGATACTATATTGCCGCCGAAGGTAAAGCCGAATACTTAATATCCCCGGCAGGAGTCCCGGTCATAATCGACGTGCTCAGGGCATCTTCTACGATAATTGCCGCTTTATGGAAAGGCGCTGAGAAAGTCATACCGGTAGAGTATGAGGACTGGGCCTTAAAGCTTGGTAAGGACATTGGCGCGGTATTGATCGGGGAGAGAGACGGTGTACGCCTGGAGGGGTTCGACTATAATAACTCGCCGAACGAGATATTGAAAGCGGACCTGAAAGGAAAGACCGTGGTAATGACAACCTCTAACGGTACGAAGGTGATGGTCGACGGCGGCATCATAGCGAGCACGCTGAATGCAGGGGCTGTCGCGAACCATATCAAGGATTCCGACCGCACATACCTTTTGGCATCCGGGTCGCCTCTAAAGTCTGACGAAGACATGTATACTGCCATGTTAATAGAAAAGCTCATCAAGAAAATGGAGCAGGGATATTCGGTTGATGATGCATTGAGCCTGTCATCTCATGAGGAAGATTTTATCTCGCTCCTGGATAGCATCAGACATTCAGGCTCGGGAAAAAAAGTCTCACATCTCGGATATGCCGATGACGTCGACATGATATGCACCTCGGTCAACAAATTCCCGATAATACCTGTCTACAGGAATGGTGCCATAAGGTTATCATACACTTGACAGGGCACCATAAATCAGGTCCTGAATAATTTTTGCCATTTCATATGCAGGATACTATTTTATCCATATGTGACGAGAAGTATTTTATAGTTGCATACCATACATGATATGCGTCTTAAATTTGAGGGAGTCTATGGAAGTCGAAACTTTAAAAAAGCTCGCGCTGATGGGCGCCATTCATGATCATGTCGACCTTTCATCCTCGACGTTCGCGTATACACTGGGTACGAGCGCCCAGACCGCTGCAAGAAGGCTTGCATTGCTGGAGAATGATGGTTTTATCACGCGGATAGTCACAAATGAAGGGCAGAAGGTGCACATCACTGATAAAGGGCTTATAGTCCTTAAGTCGGAATTCATGGACTACAAAAAATTATTCGAGTGCGATCACGTGAACAGTATTAAAGGAAAAGTGACCACAGGACTTGGCGAAGGCCAGTATTATATATCGCTTGACGGGTACAGGCAGCAATTTATAAATAAGCTAGGGTTCGACCCGTATCCGGGCACGCTTAACATTAAGCTCAACAAACCGTTCTTGCACGGTGATTCGAGTGTCATAAAGATAGACGGGTTCAAGGACTCGAACCGCACATACGGAGGCGGAAGGTGTTATCTCGTTAAGATAAACGATATTAGGGCCGCCATCATGAGGCCGGACCGTTCGAGCTATCCCGAGACATTAATAGAGATCATAGCCCCGGTGAACCTGAGAAAAACGCTGGGACTTAAAGACGGAGATGAAGTAGAGGTGTTAATAGAATGATCCAGGACGCCATAAGGGCACTCAGGAACGGGCAGGTAATCCTGCTGTACGACTATGATAACCGTGAGGCAGAGACTGACCTGGTCATAGCTGCCGAATTCACGACACCGAAAAGTGTCTATCAGCTCAGGAGGGATGCCGGCGGCCTGATGTGCGTCGCCATCGATCCGGTGGTCTGCTCAAATCTCGGCATACCTTACATAGTGGATGTGCTGAGATATGCGGGTAACTCAGGTAACGGCTTCAAGTCCATCGAGTCCATCTACGAGAAGGTCGGCGACATACCATACGACTCAAAATCATCGTTCTCATTATGGGTCAACCACAGAAAGACATACACGGGCATTACCGACGTTGACAGGAGCCTGACCATTAACAAGCTTGCAGAAGTCACGCATCAGGCCATGAACGGCAACCATGTGAATTTCGGGGCCGAGTTCAGGTCTCCAGGGCATGTGCCTTTATTGAGGGCGGCGCCGAACCTGCTGAAGGACAGGAAAGGCCAGACCGAGTTGTCCATCGTTCTTGCGAGGGCGGCGGGGGTAACTCCCGCGATGGTCATGTGCGAGATGCTTGATGGCGAGACCGGAAAAGCCCTTTCGAAGAAGGATGCCATGGAATATGCGAGAAAGCACGGGCTGGTCTTCGTAGAGGGTAAAGATGTTGAAGAGCTGTTCAATTCATCCATGAATTGAATTTCAACATCACTTTCGTTTAATTTAAATTGAAAAGACCACAATTTACCTATTTCTTTTTCTGTCCTTACCAGAAGCTTAATTGAAAGATAATAGTATAGACCTCACTTTTTCACCACAAAGCGCACAAAGGCGACCAGGGACCACAAGCTTTCACCGCGAAGCGCACAAAAGGGCACAAGGGTACACAAAGGACTTTTTTTAGAAGATTAACATATCTAAAAAAATGTGGACCTTAGATCTCTTCGTGGTGAAAAACCGTGTCCATGGATACCTTTGTATCATAAAGAATGAATAAAAGATCAGTAGATACGAATACCGAGATCATTTAAAATCATAAAAAGAAGTAAGATAATAAAAAGTGATCAAACGACGATATTGCCGTTGTTCATCACTTCTTTCTTGAGCTCGCCGAAGGTCGCCTTCCGCTCCGCGAACGCGTTATGGCGGTGGATGCTCTCCTCGTTTACCTGCTTTATCGTGATTATCGTGTCCTCTGGCAGGTTCGGGAACCTCTCGACAAGGTTCTTAGCCATCGTCCTGACACAGTCCTCGACAAATTTAGGGTTTTTATGAGCCGTTATGACAACATGCCTTTCATCGTCACGCTTTAGCAGCTCGTACATCTGGGAACTCATTGAATTCTCTATGATATCAATAATAGCCTCGATGCCAACTTTGACGCCGTTACTTGATTCTACCATGATCGTGCCTATACCGCGCTGGTTGTGCGTAGGCATGGGCATATCGCACAGGAACTCGCTGATGGTGGCATCATCGACGCCGAGCTTTGCGAGTGTGTTAAAGGCCATTTCCTTGGAGATCTCCTGGGCGCACGGACAGGCTGTCATCGCAATGACGTCCGCACCGATGGTCTTCCTGATCTTGCCGTCCCGGGATACGATCGCGTCGGCATAGATGTCGTATACTTCCTGGCATTCCATTTTAGTCCGGGGCGATTTCTTTTTCATCATATATTCGCCTTTCATACGGACTTCCGCGTTAGTAGCGTATTCGTGTTTTTCAAGAAGGTTCTTTGATACGTCAACGCACAGGTCCTCTATCGCATATATCGGCTCCTGCACGGCGTCCTCAAGCGTCTTGTCGATGACCTCGAGGTTCCTTGAAAGGTTCGCCCCTTTCCTGTCGGAGGGGAGATCTACAAAAATATCAAATGTTGGGATCAGCACTATAGGCCTTTTGTCACTTCTGGTTATCTCTACCATCTTTTTGACTTCTGTTATACCCACTCTTGTTAGGCCTATGTGGACGTCAGGATTATTTGCTTGCACGTCTGGAAGTATCAATATCTTCACCCAGAATGTATTCTTTAAAGACTTTAAATGAGATAAGCTTTACCGTATAAGGATTTTTCGCCTTGTGTCGCAAAATTGCACGGACCGGTCTTTGTAGAGGGGAATCTATGAGAGCCGGTAGCCGTGCATCGCTGAAGAGCGACTTTGACTTGCGATTTGCTGTCTTTGTGTCTATTATGTGGCTTCATTTATCAACTTTCCCTAAAAACAGCATTTAACTAAATATCGATGCGTTTTTGAGGGTAGGAATGGAATTTTTCTTACTTTAATAAAAATCCTGGTCTTAATATGATAATTTTAGATCGAGACAGCCGCCGATATATGAAGACATAAATGTGCGAATATTTTCTAGCTCTTTTTTAGTCATCGCATTGATATTCATATTCTTCAAAGATGTGGCCATTAGCTTTGAAGCGAAATTGCTTCCGAATATCATGCTGACCTGCCTTTCCCATTTTTTTATATTCTTTTCAGCTACCGATGCCGGTATGATACACTTTTCAGAGACATTATCAATGTCCGGAGGCTGGGAAAATAATAGCCGCACTGTACGTGATATGGCCCGAATGTTCGCAGTCCTGCGGCAATTTATGTAGACGTGCACATCATCATATTCATGGCTTATGACGAGCGCTTTTTGATCGCCGGCATCAATCGACAGCTCATAGGAGCATAACAACTTCATAGAGGATATTATTTGTTTTACGCCATGGTTTATATCGGGGAAAATATCGTCCTTGCAAATGACAACAATATCATTTACACCATACATTTCGCCTGATATTGAGCTCGCGATCTTTTTCGCCCATTTTCTAGCATACTCATTCGACACGCTATCACCGGTAATATATGCCATACTTATTTACAATAATCTATAAATAATACATATTATACTTTATTACATAATTAAGAAAAAAAGTATATTGGGATAGATATGAGCACTGTATCCAGAGAGGACTTATTAAAGGTCGACGATAGTAACGTTCCAAGAAAAAAGCTAAAGCTCGGAAACCGTAACGTACCGCCGGACACCGTAGTGAACGACAGGGCCGGTGTGAATTATGCGGGCGCTAATGACAGCCGGAACGTATCGATCCCGGAGGAAGACAATGCATATGCGCCATCGGGGTTCAAGGTCATAAAGAGCTATAGTATCGATGATAATTGCAGTGCCCAAATATTGTGGGACGTCACGTCAAGCAGATACAGGTATCTCCTCATAGAGCCGTCTTTGACAGCCGTCGAGTCAAAGACCTATTCAGATATTGTTACTGAGCTTCACAAGAAACCCCGGTCAGAGCTATACCTTATGAAAAAGCTTGGAGGGCGTCAAAGAATAAGACAAAAGTTCGACAGGCTTTGTAGAGAGAAACTTGTGGATAAACAGCTTAAGGAAAAGATGCTTTACCACATAGAGAAGGATTTCTGGGGCTATAAAAAGATCGACGCGCTCCTTAAGGACAGGAACGTGGAAGATATAAGCTGCAACGGCTATTCGAGGCCAGTGTATGTGTATATCCCCGAGTTTGAATCGATACCCACTAACATTGTTTTTGAAAGCGAAGAGGAACTTGACGACTTTGCGATGTACCTCGTCCAGAGAGGCGGGAAATCTATCAGCGCAGCAAATCCGATACAGGACGTGGCGCTGCCGGACGGGTCAAGGCTGAACGGGACGATATACAGGGAAGTAAGCTCGAACGGCACAACTTTCTCGATCAGGGTAGCAAGCCGCGCCAGGGGTGCTGCAGAATTGTTACGCCGCCGAACTTTCTCTCCGGAGTCAATGGCTTTTCTCTGGCTGGCAATGGAGAATAAGTGCAGCATGGCGTTCATCGGAGGGACCGCCTCTGGAAAAACGGCCGCTATGAACGCTGTGTGCAGTTTTATCACAGATAAGAATAAGATCGTGACCATAGAGGATACGAGGGAGGTCAGGCTGTCCAGCCAGAACTGGACGCCGCTGGTCGTGAGGGAAACAGGTGATTCTCCTATCACAGAGTTCGACCTGCTAGTCGCGGCGTTCAGGCAGCGCCCGGAATATGTCATAGTCGGTGAGGTCAGGACGCCGGAAGGCTCAAGAGCCGCCATCCACGGTATAAATTCGGGCCATACGGTCATGCTGACGTTCCATGCTGATTCATCCGCTAATTTTTTCAACAGGATCACGAACGAGCCTTTCAATATTTCTCCGTATATCGCTTCGAGCCTGTCGCTATGCATAAGCCTGGCCATGGTCACGGTCCCCTCAGGAGGCCTTGATGTAAAGGTCCGCCGGTGTAAGTCCATATCCGAGGTCGTCGGGGTAAAAGAGGATGGCACGGTAGATATGAGCATGATCTTCGAATGGAACCCGGCCACAGACGCAATGACGATGAAGACCGGCAGATCCCGGGTACTGGGTAAAATCAAGGAGGAAAGAGGCTGGGATGACGAGCGCCTTATCAAGGAGATAAGCGCCAGGACGTTCATCCTCAGATGGATGAGCGAGAACAATATCATAAATGAGGAAAGGGTCAGAAAGGTCGTGGAGTATTTCCATCGGGATGGCGAAGGTATGCTGGGATTCATAAAGGAGCATCCTGGCATTATCGGGACAGAGGACATCGTACCGGAGCGTGCTGCCTGTGAGGTTGAAGGAGCTTAAAATAAAATATCCAGAGATCCCGGTCATACGAAGGCTGTCAAAAAGCCTGATTTCTTCGGGCAGGATGGACGGGTTCATGTCGTGTTACGAGAAATGCAGG
The DNA here is from genome assembly GCF_021023085.1 of Methanooceanicella nereidis. Taxonomy (NCBI): domain Archaea; kingdom Methanobacteriati; phylum Methanobacteriota; class Methanomicrobia; order Methanocellales; family Methanocellaceae; genus Methanooceanicella; species Methanooceanicella nereidis. The sequence continues at coordinate 78,656 of NZ_PGCK01000005.1, forward strand.
ATCGATATGACTTGCCCGGAATATGTTTACAGGACATTACTGCTCTCCATTGGAGTCCCCATAGCGGTAATAATATCGGCCATAGCCGTCGCATTACCGGGAATGATCCCCGGGCCTTTGACGGCAATATATTCGATACCCGCAGGTATATTCGGCGGCGCCATAACATTTTATGCCAGGGTCTACTCGATCCGGTCGCTTAAAAATTACAGAGGTGCGCTAATGGACGCGAAAGCCGTTCATTCGGTGGGTTTTATGCTGACGATGGCCGAGTCGAACGTGCCTCTTAAGAGAATGTTCCAGAACCTATCGAACCTCGGGACCGTCTATGGAGAGGACATAGCCCTGGAATCGACGTATATCATATCGCTTGCGGAAGAGGACGGGATGGACATAATATCGGCTGTCAGCAAAGCGCAATCAGTATCGCCGTCTGTGATATGGCAGGAGATACTGATCGGGATATCAGGCGTATACAGCAGCGGAGGGGAGCTAAAGGAATACCTTAAGGGTAAATACCAAACCCTTAGCGAGAGGAAAAGAACCGACGTCAGGAAATATAACGACACTGTCCAGGGATTATCGTCCGTTTACCTTTCAGTCATCGGAATTGCAGCGATCTTTATTGCACTGATAAATCTTGTCTTTAACATGGCGAGCCTCTTTTCGAACGACTCGCTGGTATGGCTTGATGCCCTGATCATAGTGCCCATCGGCAGCTTCGTTATCATGCGCATATTAAAAGTGACCAACCCGGAGGCTTAAGACGTGCAAGGTACACTGGCGGGCATATTGCAGGCTTCTTTAAAGATGGGGTCCTATGCGGACACTACCGACATAAGGAGCATAGTAAAGTCTATAGGAATGACGAATGTAACGCTTGTATCATTTATTCTCGGAGCTGCTCTCGCATCGTTATCGCTGCCTTTCTACCCGATAGACGTGGCCATAGCGATCTGGCTTATCTCGGGTCTTGTCCCTGCAGCGGCGGCCTATATTTTAATATCGTCATATGATGCCGGGATAGAGTCCAGAGGCCCTGAGCTTTTCTATGATATTTCGGAGCAGGTCAAGGCAAGCGGCACCATAGTTAAGGCTTTAAAGAGGGTGTCCAGGCATAATTACGGGGCCATGTCCGACGAAATAACAAGGATACTGTCAGAAATGGAGGACGAAGGCTATAATATCGCCGGCTCGCTCGATGAGATGGCAAAGAGGGTTAGCCAGCAGTATATTACGAGAGCTGTCTCGGTCATTAAAGAAGCGCTGACATCAAGCTCTAACCTTGAGGTCATACTGAAGATAGTCGCGGAAGAAGGGAGGCTTGCATTATCCCTGGAAAAAGAGCGGCGTGCAGGAATATCTTCTTCGGTGTTCGTCATATATCTCACCGCGATAATGTTCCTCGCCGTCATCTCGTTGTGCATCACGTCGTTCATGCCCTTATTCCAGAAGCTGAACGCAGTCTCCTTCGATGTAAGCCAGTCCCCGATAAGGGACATGGTGATGCCTTATTATATTTTATCTATATCTGTCGCCCTTTGTTCAGGGCTTGTCATAGGCGTTATGAGGGACACCACAGTCTTCGGAGGCTTCAGGGATTCCGCGATACTCATTGCCATCACGTTCCTGGTCTATGAGCTGGTAGTGTTCCCCGGTAAAAGTATAATGGGGGTATATGGCTTTTGAAGGCTTTTGACGATCATGCTGTTTCAGAGCTGCTCGGCTATACGATCCTCGTCGGCATAGTAATATTAGCGGTCATCTCGCTCACTTCGACGGGCACCGGGGCGATATACTCTACAGTAAAATACCAGGAATTTTTAGGCGCCTCGGGGGCATTGAAATGCCTGGCACACCAGGTCAGCTCTTCCGCCGTGTCCAACAATACTTTTTACAGGGCTTATGAGATGGCCGTTCCTGCCGGATATGAACTGGAAGTTAAAGACAGGTACGATGATCTCGGCTCTATAAGGTTACTGGCGGACGATACGCCGCTTACGTCTTTAAGGACAGGAAGCGTGAAACTTAAATCACCTTACAGGTACGCCGTATTTGAAGGCGGCGCGGTCATGATGAACGATACCGGCATCCTGTCCGAAGGGCGGAAGCCGATGATCTATACTGTAGGATCACAGTCAGGTAGAGACGTGCTATATATTTCGATCGTATCTATCGTAAGCGATACGTGGACATATTCAAATGGCGTTCCTATAACACTTCGTATCCGCTGCGGATCGGTAAAATGTATGAACTGGACGCTGGATGGTAAAAATGCCACATTATTGATAGACTCCGTAGAGCCGGGCATATGGGAGAAAAGGCTCGTTGGCCTGGGCTTTAGTACAGAATACGAGAACGGAACATTAAAAGCAACATCCGGAAAGGTCGCTGAGATCTATGTCACATATGCGGAGATCGGGGTCACAAAAGAGGTATAATGAGGAGGGTGTCGCCAGTTCGACGGAGTACATCTTACTTCTCGGAGTGTCGACCATGATCTTCACCGCGATCTGTATCGGCGTAAACAGCTTTGAGAATACCGCGTCATCTGACTCGTCATATGCTTCCGCGACAAGGATAGCGGCGTATGTAAGCGATCTGATCTCGGACGCGGTATTATGCGCCGGAGAGGATAATGGGGAGATGTCAGTGGAAATAGAACTCCCGGAACGTATCAATGGCATGACGTACATGGTATACCCGTCGGAGGACGGAAAACGGATACTGGTCAGGATAAATTCTCCCGGCCTTGAAAAAGAATATGGTTATCCGTTGATCACGGCTTCTGATAGCTTAAAACTGTCAGGCTCTGTCATCAGCTATCCGAAAGGGCATATGATCAGGATCGATCCGGCAGCAGGGAGTGTTACGATCTCCTGAGAGGTGCTCGGATGGATGATAAGGGTTCTTTCACAATAGATTTTATCGCCGCCTGTACGCTGCTTATCATCGTGATGATAGGAGTGTATTATAGCGGGATGAACATGGTCGCCGCAAGGTTTACAGATAGCTATGCGTCTGAATTACAGCCTCTTGCCGACAGGATATGCGATATGCTGGTCAGAAGTCCGGGCTATCCGCAGGACTGGCATAACGACCCGTCATCTGCGGATAACGCCTCGTATATAGGGCTGTCATCCGGAAAACCAAACCTGCTCTCCGACGATAAGATCCGGGCGCTATCATTTTTTAATGCCGCCACAGTAAGGCAGGTTTTCGGGATCGAGGACCGGGATAATGAATACGGATTGCATATCGAGGTAATATCAAAGGATGGCACTGTGATCAAGTCCTGCGGGAGCGCCATATTACCGCACACAAAGAATGTGGCGATCTCTACAAGAGCAGCGGCCATTGAACAGGAAGACGGGACATACAGGAATGCCTTGATAAAAGTATTCGTCTGGAGGGAACATGTCGGTTCGGCCGCGACTGATCTGTGATGATTCAGGCATCGCACACATGCTCGAAGCGATGGCCGCATCGATACTGCTGGTCTCGGTGCTGGCATGCCTTAACGTTGCGGCGCCCGCCATGAACGATGATACGGAGGATCTGATGCTGTTATCATCAGATATGTTGAACATTTTGATGTACAGGAGCAGTACGCCGGAGCACCCGAACTTAGGACATGCCATGTCTTCCGGAACGGACTGGGAAAATGACTCGGCGAAGATCGATGAGGATGCCCGCAGTATGCTGCCTGATCGTGTTAAGTATTACATGGTCACTGGATATGGGTGTATCGGGGACCGCCCCCCTTCGGGAGTGAATGTATGCGTAAGGCCTTTTCAAGCTTATTGCATCGATACCGGACAGATAATGGATTGCAGTATCATGGTATGGAGGGCTTAAATGACCGGAAAATACGATGAAAAAGGCCAGATGATCATCATGACGGCAATGGTTGCCGGTCTTTTATTGATATCCATAGCATTTTTTATTACGTCAGTAAAAGATCCCGGAATTGATTCTACGGAGAGCCCATACCTGACGGCCGATGCAAAAGACAATATACTGTGGGCGCAGGACGCCTCACTGGATGATGCGGCTGCAAGGACAGGTTCATTGTACGCATGGGATGACCGGGTATTTGCGGTTAACTGCTTTAAAAATACTGCCGCATATGCCGTCAATAGCCTTGCCGATAATCTACAGATGCATGGAGTCGCGTATCAGTTCTCATATAACCGGACACTTTCAAATGAGTATATTCTTCAAAATCCCGGCCTGGATCTCGAAAATATCGATGGCGTTCTCGTATATGAAGAGTCGGGAGACGCGAAAATATACGGGTGCTCTTATGATGCGCATATCTATGACGGTATCACATGCATCAAGATCGGCAGGATAACGGTAAAAACATAATAAGTATTATTGAGGGCTTTGATGTCTGCCCCTTATATCAAAGCCCTCAATGGATAATAACTAATGGTTCAAAGCTCGTATTCCTGGACTTTATCCCAGCCCGACTCCACGTAGAATACAGGCTTATCAAAGAGCTTCTTGTGTAACGAGAGATACCTTTCAAGTACGTCCAGGACATCGTCGCGCGGTACGAAATATATCATAGAGTCCATTCTCTCTGTGATCTTGTCTATATCGTCAAAAATGTTCGCGAAGCTGTTGACTATGACGAACTCGTTCTCTTCCATGGTTTCCATAGACCTGCAGAGCTTTTCCGTCTTCTCCATCAGACGGTACTGAAGGCGGTTGTACTCGTCAAGGTTCTTGATGAACATGTCGACGTTAGGGACTGCTCCGCTCTCCACTATGTCTTTTCCTGCGCTTATGTACTCTCTGGATATATCGTCCATTGTGAGGTCAACGTTCGGAAAGTCAACCTTTATTCTCCTCTCGTTTTTCATACTGACCAAAAGACTACAAATAAACGATAGTATATAGCCTTTCTTCTGCAAATAAAAAATATTACGCAAAACGGAATTAAAATAATAAAAATTATGAATATTAGAGGTAAGCAAGCGCTTGCTTAGCCTAAATAAGTAGCCCTGTGGCGTCTTCCACCATTCCGGCCCCGATTCCAAGCTTTTTTATATTGGTTTTTATTCCTTCGGCCTGGAAATCAAACTTCTTAACGTTGACAAGGAACTCGTTATAATTGAAAGTGCCGCCATGCTTGAAGCTGAACTTATGGTGCGAATATGCTTTTACGGCCACATTAAGCGAATAGCCATCGCACTCGCTCCTGAACTTCCAGTTCACCATGCGCGAATCGTTTTTCACGTCTATGTTATTTATCCAGAACAGCCGGTCGTGCTCCGCCGAGTAGAACATCCCTTTGTTACGCAGCGCATAATAGATGTCCTTACTTCCGAAGTACGGCTTGAAAAAGACGAAGTATGAGCCGTCCTTGAACATCAGCCTGGACCAGTTCCAGGGCACCAGGGGCGTCGATAGAATGACTTTTTGCAGGTAGCACCTGCCCTCGTACTCCTTATCGTTTAAAGTGCCCTCAAAGTCATAATAAAGGTTATAGACCTGATAGTTCAATCCCATCTTCATCTCGTTAAGGATCTCTTCATCATAGCCTTTCAAGGGCTTTTTGACCTTAAAGTCGCATTTTATCTGATCGCTGTCTATGCTGACACGGTATTCAGGCACAGTGCCGGAGATAGACATATCAAAGCCGTTACCCGTAGAGCATATCGAATTTCCTGTCGCGATAGTCTTTGTCTCTACCGCCGGGACAGCAAGCTTCTTTTTACCGTCATAGCACCATACGAAAGCCCCGGTGTTAAGCTCGCCAGTGTTAGAGTTAAGCCCGTTAAGCTCGATGTCGTCTATTATCGATTTTCTCGTATTTCTTCTGCCGAAGGACGATACAAGCTGCATCGGCTTCTTTTTATCGAGAGACGTGAATATGGCGAACCAGTACTCTTTCCCGTAAGGGATAAGGTACTCGTATTTGTATAATATCTCGTCGAGGCATGGCGAGGGCTCAGCCGCCCTGTAGATGCTTGTCTTGAACTTGCTGTTAGAATAGAACATGGACATTTTCGGCAGCGAGTAGCGGGATATCTTGCTGTGTAATAATTCCTCGTACCGCTCCCTTGAATCTATGATGTTCTTTCCTTTACTGACTATTCGATTATTATAAAGTGAGAACTCTAACCTATTCTTAAGACTATCCAGAATATCGTTTTCTCTCACCATCTCTTACCCTCGAATCGTAATAAGCTATATAAATTCCTCATATCTTAATAATTACTATAGGTAAGGGCCGTAAGCGGTATAGAACTTATTTAATAAAATATTATCGATAATTTTTCTTTTTCATTCGTTTTTGATTTTAAGGCTACGAAATGATTCGTAGCTAAAATAATAATTATATATTTGATAAAAGTAATAATAACATGCAGAACAGCAGGGTAAGCTACCGGATCGTTCCCGATAAACTTCCATGAAAAACTCCTTTCGAAACCCGGATCCCCCCGGTGCTATACCTTACTCAGAGACTGGAGAAGCCCCGGTATCACCACCAGGAAAATGTTCGGTAATAGTTGTGTCTGCCTTAGAAAAAGGGTCATAAGGAGGGGATGGGTGGCCCTTTTTCCCACCCTCTTTTAGATATGAATCAGTGATTTTTATGCTGTTCCTGACGGATGGCAGGCAGACGACTGATTTCACAGAAATACAGAAACACAAAAAAATCCCAAAACTGAAGAGCAGTAAAGTTCAATTTAGAATGCCGGCAAAGTACTGGACTTCCCATGCCTCGTACAGTGCTGCTATCGTCAACAGCAATATGACGACTACAAGAAGTTTGGCGTTATCCAGTATAGATATCAAATACGCTTTTAGCCGGGACTCTTCCCCGAAATCTTTCGGCCATACCAGGGCTTTGATCTGCCTGACGCATGCGAATATGGCTACTACATATGCCTCGCCTTCAAGCAATATTGTAAGATAATGAGGAATCAGGTTCTTTAAAGGCAGGACACCTTCGACAGGGATTATCAGCATGATACCCCACATCAGCGCCCTTATTGCGCCCATGATAGGGGCCCATATCGGAAATATCAGTGAAGGTATTGTGATCACTGCTAAGGTGCCGAGGAAAAAGTTCGTGATAAGTGTCACTCCTGCTGCCCGGAGCACATCGCCCGACTGGTACGCTTCGCCTACTGCGCTAAGCGGGCCCTCGCTGAAACTTTCGCCCGTCTGCGTGAGAAGCATGAGCTGAAGGTCGGGGGACGATAGCGCTATCAGAGCGCCTATGATCACCAGCCCGAAATAAAATATGTTGACAGCTAATAGTAATTTCCAATCCTTTTTTAAGATATCCTGGATGTCTTTTATCAGGCTCATTTTTTATCTACTTATAAAGATAAAGATAGGGTAAAAAGATTAATGTTTCTACGAATTGTAGTTCATCGATTAATCTTTATTAAAAATAACCCATATTAAAGACCTAAAAAATTCTTTTATCACCTCTAAAAATTAAATATAATAAATATAATAATAATAATGTTAGAGACAATACTATGAGCCCGGAGCAGAAAGCTTTCTGGAGCTTATCCCCGGAAGAGTCGTTTAAGCTTCTTAATACGTCACAGGACGGCCTTGACAGCGAAGACGCCGGGCGCCGGCTAAGAGACAGCGGACCTAATGTCCTGAGGCCGAAGAGAAGCTTTAACGTTTTAAAATTATTTCTTGCGCAGTTTAAAAGCCCCATAATAATCATATTGCTTTTTGCAGCCGCACTATCATTATTTCTCAAAGACCCTACGGACGCCATAATAATAATGATCATAGTCCTGGTAAGCGGCCTGCTTGGTTTTTGGCAGGAGCTGGATGCCACGAACGCCGTAAACAGGCTCATGGAAATGGTAAAGGTAAAGGTCACGGTCATCAGGGACGGCATAAGCAGGGAGATATGGTTCGACGATGTGGTTAAGGGCGACATCGTACTGCTTTCCGCAGGAAGCGCCGTTCCCGGCGATTGTATGATCCTTGAGTCGAAGGACCTTTTCGTAAATGAAGCTGTGCTTACCGGGGAGACGTTTCCCGTCGAAAAAATGCCGGGGACCCTTCCGCCGAATACCCCCCTGAGTAAAAGGACAAACGTAGTGTTCATGGGAACGCATGCCGTGAGCGGTTCCGGAAAGGCGCTCGTTTTCAGGACAGGAAAGGAGACGGAGTTCGGCAGGATCACGGAGAGGATAGGATTAAAGCCCCCGGAGCCTGAATTCGAAAGAGGCGTAAAGCAGTTCGGGTACCTGCTCATGGAAGTCACGCTTTTTCTCATAATCGCCATTTTCGCTATCAACGTATATCTTGTAAGGCCGGTCCTTGAATCGTTCATTTTTGCCCTGGCGCTGGCCGTCGGCCTTACGCCTCAGCTATTACCCGCCATAATAAGCATAAACCTGGCGAGAGGCGCAAAGAGAATGGCTTCAAAGAGCGTCATAGTCAAGCAATTATCGTCGATAGAGAACTTTGGAAGCATGAACGTGCTTTGCTCGGACAAGACAGGCACAATAACGGAAGGTATCATAAAAGTGCATTCCGCTGTCGACATCCAGGGCGCGGAAAATAAAAAAGTGCTTTTTTACGCCTACCTTAATGCGGTATATGAGACGGGCTACGCCAGCCCCATAGATGAAGCGCTGAGGTCGTATTCAGAATTTGACATCACCGGCTATGATAAGGTCGATGAAGTACCCTATGATTTTTTTCGTAAAAGGCTGAGTGTGCTCCTATCCACATGTGAAAAGAACATCATGATAACAAAAGGCGCGATGAAGAACGTGCTCGAGGCCTGCGATCTGGCAGAAAGCCCTGACGGCAGTATTATCGAGATCGATAAGGTCTCTGATGCACTGGAAAGACAGTTCACGGACCTGAGCGGTCAGGGATATCGTACGCTGGGTATTGCATATCGTGAGGTTTCCGGCCGGCACATTACCAGGGATGACGAGAAAGGAATGACATTCCTCGGAACGCTCGTGCTATACGACCCTCCGAAGCCAGATATAGCCGACATCATTAAAGAGCTGAAAGAGCTGGGTGTTTCTTTAAAGATCATAACAGGGGATAACCGTCTTGTCGCGGCAAGCTTAAGCAGGGAGATCGGCCTTGGATCGGCAAAGATAGTCGCCGGGCCGGAAATAGCTATGACAGGTGATGATGCCCTCATAAACATAGCAGCCAGTGCAGATGTTTTTGCAGAGGTAGAGCCTAACCAAAAAGAGAGGATCATACTGGCGATGAAAAAAGCGGGGAATGTCGTCGGCTACATCGGAGACGGCATCAACGACGGCCCCGCCCTTCACGTCGCCGACGTCAGCATTTCGGTGGAAAGCGCGGTCGATGTGGCCAAGGATGCCGCAAGTATAGTTCTTCTGGAAAAAGACCTCGGTGTGCTTGTCGAGGGGGTAAAGGAAGGGAGGGTGACGTTCGTCAACACCCTGAAATATGTTTTCATGGCCACAAGCGCGAATTTCGGTAACATGTTCAGCATGGCGGGAGCGTCGCTGATCCTGCCGTTCCTCCCGCTGCTGCCGAAACAGATATTATTGACCAATCTGATGACGGACCTCCCCGAAATGACGATCGCTGCCGACAACGTAGACCCGGAAATGGTTGATGTCCCGCGCAGATGGGATATCGGGTTCATAAAAAAGTTCATGATCACCTTCGGCATCCTGAGCTCCGTATTTGACTTTCTCACGTTCGGAGTGCTTATTTTGATAATGAACGCCTCTATGGACCAGTTCCGTACAGGGTGGTTCCTCGAGTCGATCGTCTCCGCGACCATGATCGTGCTGGTGATAAGGACCAGAAAGCCTTTCTTTATGAGCAGGCCTGGGCGATATTTGTTCTTATCTACATTATTCGTTATCGCCGCGACGCTGTTGTTCCCGTATACGCCTCTTGCGCCTATATTTGGTTTTAAGCCTCTTCCGCCGTCCTTCATTTTAGTGTTAGGGCTGATAGTCCTTGCATACGTCATAATGGCTGAAGTCACAAAGAGGCTTTTCTATAAGATGGTAAAATATTGAGTATCTGAATAAGAGGGGTTAGTAACACCTTTCCTGAACTATTTTTAAAAAGCAAAACTTACGCCATCGGGAACCTTAGCAGCGCTGCTATCCCGCCAAGCTTTTCAAGCCTCTGGCCCGGCTCGAACTCGGTGGAGAATACGACCACTTTACCCCTGGAGTATTCCACGCTCCGCATCATTTCCTCGACGTCGGACATACCTTTCTCGCGGAAGTTACGTAAGGTCTCATCCGCTATCAATAAAGTCTCCACAGCGCCGAAATCTACTGCCTTTTTAGTCTCATTATACCCGTATGCGGCCTTGCCGTCCTTCGCGATCTCTGCCATGAGGCTTTCGATATAGGTGGCCTCGCGGGTGATCCTGGTCTCTTCTATCAATCTCTGTAAAGCGCCTCTCCTCAGGACTTCCTGGAAGCCGGATGAGCCTATCGAGGAAGTGTCTTCGACGACGACCTTTTCTGCGACCTCTTTGTAGTTGCTCTTGAGGAACTTCACGAAATCGTCCTTGATAAAGCCGGGCCCGGCGACCACTATGGTCTGGGCTTTTTCCGCATATTTTAACTGGGATGCCACTTCGCCGAAGAAATCCCCTCTGGCGTCGGTGCCTTCGCGTTTTCCGGAGGATGATTGCCTTATCCTGGATACTTCCTCGACTCCGTACTGTCTGACGTTGCCGATCACGGCTTCGCCTTCCTCTATCGTGGCTATGACGACCTCGGGGCGCTTTGCAGCCTCGACCGCCTCATGTACACGCTCTAGCTGGTCGTTCTTCCAGTATTTTACTATGGATAGCTCGTTGAACGGCTCTATGTTGATAGTATGATATGCGCCAGTGTCAAGATCAGAGACTATAGTGCCTTTTATCCTGAGCCTGTTTGAGAACTTGTGGAATTCCACGGTCTCGACGTCAACGCCGAGCCTCACCAGCTTTTTCTCTATCTTGTCAGGCCTTATCTTATCGGAGACCGCGTCAACCGCCCTGAATGTCATAGCGAACACAAGGTCATGGGGCTCTATAATGTACTTTAAGTGCCAGAGATCGTCCAGCGACTCGGGCGTCAGCGATATTTCGCCCTGGTGTCCCTTCAGTTCCTGCTTGTTGACCTTCATTGTATTATCCTCGACTCTCCTGCGGGCATGAACGGGGATATTTTGTCAGGCGACGCTATCTGCCTGATGACCTTCGCGTCTTCCTCACTGGCTTTGTCGACAAAGTAGCGGTATATTTTTTTGGCCATGTCGTCCTGGTTGTACTCTCCGGGCTCTATTGTAACATGATACTTCGCCCTGGACTTTACCGAATCGACCGGCCCGCCTATAATGTAATATCCGGTCTCGTCCACCCTTATGCCGACCGCCGCCCTTACCTGCACGTCGTTGAAATAGTTTCTTTCGCCGCGTATAATAAATGCACCCTTCGCGACATATTCACCCGATTCCGGGGTCTTCGATACCTGCTCGGGCTTTACCCAGTAGCAGTCTCCCGAATACTGTTTCGCTTTCCATACCGATGAATATGATACCGCGAACTGTGCGACCTCGTTCAACGCCTGCTCGGTCACCTGCTTTCCTTCCGTCTTTACCACCGTGATAGGTGCTCCGTGTGCCTGTGCATGGAAGAATATGTCCTTGTTCTCCATGTACTTCTTGACGACCTCTTCATTAGTGTCCGCGTCTCTGCCGGCGATCACTAAGAAGCCGTCCGACGTGTAGAACCACCTGAACCTCTCGTACCATCTCGGCTTACGGCGCTGGACCGTTACCTTCTTGTGGTTAGCCGCTTTTTCCTGGGGCTGTGCCTTTGCTATAAGCTTCTTCGTTTGCTCGATGGCCTTCAGCGCGCCTTCTTTCTTGGACTGTACCTTCTTGGCCTTTTCATAATAGACCTGCGCGTTTTGCGGCACCGTCAGGTTGATATTAAGGTTTACAGTGGCTTCAGGGATGTTCACGGTCAGCGTTCCGGTCGCGGAGTCTATGGCCTGTATCATCGATGCGGCAGCGTTGCCGGTCTTTTTAGCATCTTTCAGTATCTTACGGATGTCATCCCAGGAGTAGCCTTTTTCCCTTGCCCCTTTAATGACCTTGAGGACCTCTTCCACCTTCGGGTATTCGGCGTATATGACCTCGCCTTTCCTGACGTTCTCCTTTTCATCCTTCTCGAACTTCTTGATGGCATCTTCCTGCTGCCTTAAACGCCTCTCAAAGACATTGAGCTTCTCCTCTTTCTTTTCGACTATCGCTGCCTTTACCTCGGTAGCTACCTGCTTACTGTAGTATGCGTCGAGCGCCTTGTTGAAAGATTCGAAGTACACTTTTTGATGGTTTTCATATTTTTTCAGCTCTAAAGGCAGGACGTCAATATCCTTTCCGTTTTCCTGAACGATATATGCCCTGTACGTCCCGTCTGCCAGCGGCCTGAACAGTGCCTGGATAGCGCTCAACAGCAGCCTTATCTCGCTTTCGACCAGCGTCCTGGCTTCCTTGTTCTTATCGATGCCTGCCTTCAGGCAAGCCTCTTCCGCGTACATGCCGCCGATGTTGGTCTGGGTGGCGATCGTCCTTACGACGTCCTTATCGGAATCCGAGAATAATTGGGACAGCCTCTCTACGGTGAGCTCGAAGGGGCTTAGCTGTGCGGGCGGGAACTCGTACTGTTCGCCCCTGACAACGTCCCTGTCCCTCATCTTAAGGGACTTGAGGGGCATCATGATGCGCCTCTGGTCGTCTAAAAGTATGACGTTGCCCCTGTTGAATAGCTCCACCACAAGGGTGTTTTTCACCCCTCCCCTGGTCACGTCTATCTCTAAGATACGGTCGAAAGCGTGCTGCTCCAGTCTGGTGATACGCCCTCCCATCATGTATTTTCTCAGCATCATGGGGAACGCCGGCGGCAGCTTCGGGGATTCCCGGGGGTGTTCCGTGATATGGAACCTTTTACCTGCTTCGGCAATGAGGTCGTACTTGCCTGTCTTGAATTCCTGGACCTTCAGGCGGATCTCGTCGGCCGTGTGCTGGTATGCTTTCTCCAGCTTGGCGTCGATCAGGAACTGCATCTCTTTTACGACTGTGTAAACGTCGACGCTTGTCATTTCTTCTTTCATTTGATACACTTACCCTAATGATTTTTTTAAAAAGTATAAAGCGATGAATTTGATTTTCTTGTAACAAAAGAATGTGCTGATAAATAAACTTTAGCATCGAAGGCTTCGCATATTTCAAGAATCGCTTTTTGTTGTCCTCACCTTTATTTTCATTGAGGCCGAAATTTTATTTTGAGGTGGGCTTATGTCCCGGGACTTGTTGAAAACGTTAGCCCTTATTGCCATAATATTAGCTGTCATAGCTATTATCGCTTTATTTGTTTCAGGTTATATTTCCGCATTCTTCCCTGGCCGTACTATAGACCAGAGCAAAGGCGTCAGCGAGAAGACAGGCATCAGAGGCATAGCAGGAGGGGCCAGAAGCACTGCTCCGTCATCAGAAGCGGCTAAAACAGCGCCGCAGGGATTTCCCGGAATGAACATGACACAGCCTCCGCCCGAAATGATGCCCGTAAGCCCTCCGGAGCAGCATACGGAGCAGCACAGGTATATGTCTCAAGGATACAGGATGCCGCAGGGGATACCTATGGGATACCCTGCAGAAGGCTATCCGCCAATGATGCCCGGAGTGCCTTCACCTCAACCGGGCGAAAAGAACGTGACGACGCCTGCTCCTACAGTGCCGGTAAGATATCCGTCTGCAGGTACACCCGCAATTCAATACCCGCCGGTCTATGAGCAGCCTGAAACTGACTGGCCTTACATTCTCAGGGCACTGATGCAGGTATTACCGTTCATATTCTCAAAACAGGGTGGCGTTAACCCGCTATGGCCGGTGTGGCCGGAATACAGCCCGGCGTTCCAGTGGCCTCAACAATACTAAAATCCGCACTGCAGGTCCAGCGGACACCCTCCGCCGCAATACTGGAACTGTACGCAGTTCCTGCATTTATCAGGCGCGAAACCATGCTCCCTCAGCTTTTTCGCCAGGTCACATTCCCATATCTTTTCAAGGTCGTCCGTCAGCGCGTTCCCCATAGGCTTAAAATAAGACTGGCACGGTAAAACGCTGCCGTCCGGCTCTACAGCAAGAGTAAGCCTGGCCGCGGAGCACGCTTTTATCCCCAGGCCCATCTCTATCGGGTTAATATGGTGATACCTTGTCGGCGTATACCATATGAACTCCATGCTGTGAGCTTCGGCTGTATCGATGATGTCGGGTAAAAGCACTTTCAGCTCATCGACCGGGACACCTTCAGTCTCTACTCCTCTGTTCGCCCTTATGATGGCGTTGATGCCGAACTTCTTTATGCCGAGGCTGTTCAGGAACGGTATCAGGTCGAGTATAGTATCCTTATTCTTCTCCGTGATCGTGGTATTAGTGGTCGTATATACCTTGCTGACGACGTTCTTTATGCCTGCCACCGTCTCCTTGAACGCGTTCGCCCCGCACATCTCGTTATGTATCTTCGGGTCCGGCGACTCGATAGTGATCTGCACATAGTCAAGCCCGGCCTTATTCAGCGAATCCACGCGCTCTGGAGTGAGCAGCCTTCCGTTAGTGATAAGTCCTGTGACGGCGCCAAGCTTCTCGGCATATATGATAAGTTCCTCGAGGTCGTCGCGCATCAGCGCTTCCCCGCCGGTAAAAACGAGATTAGGGACCTCGAAGTCGACGCACTTCTTAATGATCTTCTTCCACTCGTCAGTGGTCAATTCCTTCGTCGTTTTCGGGCCGCCGACATAGCAGTGTCCGCAATTATTGTTACACCTGTAAGTTATGGCAAGGTCTATCCTCAGCGGTGCTTTCAAAAGCTGATGCTCAGGCTCCTTCATCTTGACGTCGTAACATGAGAAAGGACATGCGTTATCCTCGGCGACTCCCCACATGATGCTCTGGAGGCGCTCATAGTCGGCGCTGGCTCGTTCCTTACTGACTTTGTATTTCATCATGATGCGAAGCAGCACGTTATCCTTGATGCTTCCGACAAGCGGGGGCTTTTCGTTATACTTCATATAATATCTCATGAAGTCAGTCCCGATGCGGTCAAGGTAAAGGATATAGGAAGCGTTCACTATCAGCAGTCCGGTGCCGTCCTTCTCTTCTCTCAGGTGCAGCCTTGAGCCGTCTATCCTTGTCTTTATCATGTACATCCTCCTCCGCCGCCGGCACATGCACACGCACACGCACAGGATACGCATGCACAGGCGCAGGATACGCAGGCGCATGAAGTCCTTCCGGTAGGCGCTGCGTACGAGCCTCTGATATTTGAAGTGGGCGGCGGCGCATTAGCCTCTTTCCTCACCCCGATGAACCTTTCAACGTTAGCTACGACGCCGGCGGAAAACGATTCGACAGAATTACTGATCGAGTTCGCGAAATTCTCTACCGTCGCGGTGGTCCTGTCTGTCGGCCTCGGCACTTCGGGCGTAGGAGTGGGAACGGGCTTCGCCGCTTCTTCGCCTCTCGTCGGGACCCTGTACTCGTAGGGACGCGGAAGTCCCCAGTAATACGGGTACCACCAGTAATACGGTGGCACGCGGTAAGTATCGCTTCCGGGCGCATCGGAAACATACTCTTTTGTCTTTTCCTTGAACTCCTCGTCAGCGAGCAGCCACATCATGTTAGAGTCATATTTTTCGAGTTTTAACTCCGGCGTCTCTACCGCTTTGATCTCGTCCCATGCGGTGTATATCTTCTGCCGGTAATATACCTCGGTGTCCCTTCTGCAGTAAGGCCTTGTCTTATCAACCACACGGCGGGCTATGACCTTGAAGCACTCCAGAAGTTTAGCCTCGTCAAGCCTGTCGTCGACGATGGACTCTACGAATAGCTTTTCATAATATTTCAAGCCCTTTTTGGATACAAGTTCGAGCCTGATAGGGTCAGTAGAGATAAGCTTGATGTTGCCCTTTTTCATCAGCTGGAACATGATTATGGTCAATACTCTTTTTGGGTCGATACGAAGCAGCGTCGCGGCTTCCGCAGGGTCAAGTTCCTTGTTGACGCCGATCCCATCCATTTTTACTACAGGTGAACTATACGGGTTACGTTTTGTGGAAGCCCCTGCGAATATGATTATCATGAATATCCCGAAGAAGAATAACATCGGGCAGATGCATCCGCAGACATCTTCGAAGAAAAACGGCGTGACGCCGGGGAAGTACGGCTCTGCCGTGGGCTCGGCCTTACCAAAGACAGCTCCGGGCTGCATGTATTTATCGGGGAATGCCACCGCCACCTCGAACTTCTGGTTCGGCGCGAGATTTTTCTCCTCGAAATAAACGGCAAGCTGACCGTTCTCTATCATTGTATTATCATATTCACGCTTGCCGGTGAGCACTTCATCCTTGCTCACGCCTTCGGGAAGGTATATCTTGACCCTGGTATCATCGATGTACATGTCCCACCAGACGGGGATGAAAGTGACAATATCATACCCTTCCCGGTCCGCCTGATAAACGAACGGGTAGAGCGAAGAATAGATGTTAAGCTTAACGTTATCGCCGGGCCTCAGGTTAAAGTCCTGTATCTTTATCTGGCCGCCTTCTACCCTGAAGTCATGCCTTTTGCTGCTGCCGTCCTCCACATAATAGACTTTCTGGTTTGATGTCGTCAGAGGTATCCATACCTCGTTCCAGACACCCTTCACGATGTCAGCGTCTATACGGTATTCCATGTAGACGACGCCAGTCGTATTAACGTCAAGCAGGACGTGCTGGTTATTGACCTGCCACCGGTATTCCTCGGCCGATGCCACAGGTGTCATTGATAATATGATGATCGCGATGAACGTGATGCAAAGCGCTTTTTTAAAATCCGACGACATGTCCATTCCTTATTCTATCTGTTTCTCCAATCCGAAAGGTATGAGCTCGGGGAACGAATAGGTTATGATGCCCGTATGCTCGGTCGCCTCAAGGTTTATCTCGCAAATGCCTTTCCGGGCCATCCTGTCGAGCACCATCTCCGCCTGGCTCGACTCGAAGCCGACGTTGATCAGGTCTGCGACGGTGACGCTGCCTTTGTTCTTCTTCGCCATGGCCAGCACCTGCCTTTCCATATTATGGTACCTGGCATCCTCCATTTTTTCTTCCATTAAAGCCGAATATGCCATATACCCCACGAAAGCCGCCGCTCCCAGCATGGCAAGCCCTACAAGGCCTGTCGCCACGGACCAGCCTCGCCCCGCTATGACAGCCATGATTGTGATGAACCATACAGGAAGGCTTATGGCGATAATGCCCAGGCTGGCGAGTATCAACATGATGGTTTTTTGTTTCACAAATTTTTATATTATCCGGCATGACTATAGATTTTTTGTCTATGAGGCCCACAGGGCTTTAATTAGTGCCATCGATAAAAACGCGGCGACAGGTATCCAGAGATTTTCCAGCTTACCTGCGTATGCCTCTGTGATCATGCCTGCGATAGAGCCGATAAAAATGAGAGGCCCTACAAAAAAATACCCGACAGCCGATGAAACGATAATGCCTGAAACTGTCCCCGCCAGCGTCTTTTTTGTATATGGCAATTTACGCCTGCCGAACTTCTTTCCCATCGTACTTGCGACCCCGTCACCCAGCGTCAGCACTATGATACTTGCATAACAAACTTCTGGCGCATAGTACAAGGAAATGACTAGCAGCCCGGCTATGGAGACAAGATAAAGAAAAGGCTCGAACGCACATCCTTTCATCTCCCCGTCGCGATAAAGGATTGATAGATACTCTTTTTTGACATAACGCTTCGCTAGCTCAAGCGCGATAAAAACGGCCAGTCCCAGCGATATGAGCGCGATCGAGATATATGCCGAATAAAGGGCGATGAAAACAAAAGCCGTGCCGGAGATATGCACCAGTTTCCTGGGCTCGATGATATGAAACGCTTCCATACCCATATCCCGGCAAAAAGGGTAGCTACAGGGCTACCACAGGTTAATGCCGCGTATCGTACAGCCGCTCTCCACGACCGATCCTACGATCTTACCGTCAGTCATCTTGACGATCGGGCCGGCCTCGTCCTTCGAGGTGATCATCAAGTAGCCCATACCCATGTTAAAGGTACGGTACATCTCCCTGTCGTCTATGCCACCCTCTTCCTGGATGAATGTGAACACGTCCTGTACCGGCAGCGGGTCATGGAAGTCGAATCCAAGCTTCGTGATGCGCTTTAAGTTGTTTAGGCCTCCGCCGGTGACATGGGCCATGCCCTTGACGTTGAACCTCTTGAAGATACCTACGACCTCAGAGTAGATACGTGTCGGCTTTAACAATTCTTCGCCTATCGTAACATTATTATTGTACGGGAACGGGTCAGAATATTTCAGTCCGGCGTCCTGTACGACCTTCCTGACAAGGCTATATCCGTTAGAGTGTACGCCGTTGGACGGGAAGCCTATGATGACATCTCCGACCTCGACCTTTTCTCCGGTGATGATCTTATCCTTTTCTACGACGCCCACGCAGGTGCCGGCGAGGTCGAACCCTTTGATTATGTCCGGCAGAGACGCGGTCTCCCCGCCCACTATAGAGATGTTCGCCTGTCTTGCGCCTTCGTTAAGGCCTTTGATGACCTGGCTTATCAGCTCTTCGTTTGGCTTTTCAATTGAGATATAATCGACGAACGCCAGAGGCTCGATACCCATAACATAAAGATCGTTCACGTTCATCGCGATACAGTCGATACCGACCGTATCCCATTTTTCCATGATGTCGGCTATGATCAGCTTTGTGCCTACGCCGTCAGTGGTGATCGCCAGTGCGTAGTCTCCCATGTCAATGAGACCGGCATAGTGGCCGGACTCTCCCATCGGCTGCCCGAACCCGGTGCGCTTGTAGGTGAGCCCTTTAATGATGCCCGATTTTATTCCTTCGAGCTTTGTGACATCCACGCCTGCTTCCGCATAGGTCAGGCCTTTCTGAGGTCCCTTATTTCCCGTATCTTCTTCCATGATGGAGAGATAAGCCCCGAAAGATAAATAAAAGTTACTCTTAGTCTTGAAGTTACTTATAGAATTAAATTTAGTAGCACCTGGTATGCCTCATCATCATTAATTGATCGTTTCGATATTCTATTTACCACAAAGGCGAACAAGGAACACAAAACTGCTAACCACAAAGCGCACAAAGGCGAACAAGGAACACAAAGGACCTTTTTAAGAAGATGATCATATACTAAAAAAAATTTTGTGTACCTTACTCGCCTTCGTGCGCTTCGTGGTTAACAACTTAGTGTACCTTACTCGCCTTCGTGCGCTTCGTGGTTAACAACTTAGTGTACCTTACTCGCCTTCGTGCGCTTCGTGGTTAACAACTTAGTGTACCTTACTCGCCTTCGTGCACTTCGTGGTTAACAACTTAGTGTACCTTCGAGCCCTTAGTGGTTAACTTGACCGATGAACATACGAGGCAGAGAACTTATCGCCTCAAGATTTCGGTATGAACATCCGTATCGGGCAACGAGCCGTATCGTTGTCTGAGGGTATTATCGTCCCCGTGTTCGAGCATTCCCCACTCTTTCCATCCTTCGGTACATAAAACTTACATTGAGAGCAGACTGGCATTCTTCTATCACCTTCATCCCCGGAGATGCTAACGCATGCATAGGGTTTTGTTAAAATAGAAGTATATAGCAGCCAGTATAATAATTTTTAGATGGACAAAAAACAGAAAATTAAAGCTTCGGACAGGTGTCCAAAGCCTTCGTCACTTAAAACTTATCTAATGCGAATTCCTGGTGGAGCACTCTTACTGCCTTCTGGGCGTCGTCCCTGTTAACGACGAAGGATATGTTAGCCTCCGAAGAGCCCTGGCTGATCATCCTTATATTAATGCCCTCTTTGCCAAGAGATGTGAATACCTGGCCTGCCACGCCGGGCGAGCCCGCCATTCCCTCCCCTACGACAGCGACAACACACACGTTGTTGTTACACGTGATATCTTTCACGATGTCGTCGTTAAACTCGGCCCTTAAAGAATTTATAGCAGAATTTGCCTGCAGGCCGTCAATGGCGATCGAGACGTTGAACTCGCTCGAAGCCTGGCTGATCATTATGATATTGACCTCGCCTTTGCCCAGCGCGGTGAATATCCTTCCGGCGATGCCGGGGGTGCCGGACATCGACGCGCCGCTGATATTTATGAGAGAGATGTTCTTTATCATCGTGACTGCCTTTACGAGGCTGTTCTTTTCAGCGTCGTTGTTCATCACGACCATTGTTCCGGGGTGATCGGGCTGGAACGTGTTAAGCACCCTTACCGGTATGCCCTTCTTCACGGCTGGCTCTATCGTCTTCGGGTGAAGCACTTTAGCGCCGAAGTATGACAGTTCCATGGCCTCAAGATATGTAACGACAGGAAGCGTCCTTGCCTCGGGAACTATCCTCGGGTCGGTCGTCATGATACCGTTGACGTCGGTGTAGATCCATATCTCGTCCGCGTCTATCGCCGCGCCTATTATGGAAGCGCTGTAATCTGACCCGCCTCTTCCCAGCACGGTTATGATACCCTTCTCGTTGGACGCTACGAAACCGGTCACCACGGGGATCATGTTATCCCGGAGAAGCGGAAGAAGTTTCTCTTTGATCTTCGTGTCACAGCTTTTGTCGGGTTTCGCGCTCTCATACCTGCTGTCGGTTATCAGGCCTGCTTCCCCTCCGGCAAAGAACCTCGACTTAACACCGAGGGACCTTATCGCGCCGCTGATGATGGGTACGCACATGCGCTCCCCGTATGAATATATGTAAGCGAGAGACCTGTTCGTAAGCTCGCCGAGATAGCAGACGCCGATGAGCGCGTTCTTTAGTTCGGACAGCCTCTGGTTGATCTCACCCGAGACCTCGTTGCGTATGGCCTCATCGTCGATAGCGTCCTTAATTGCGAGCTCATGCCTGCTGATGATCTCGTTAAAGTGGCTCTCGAAATCTATGGTGTTGCAGGTCTCGCTCGAGATCTGCGCCATTTCGTAGAGCTTATCGGTGATACCGGTCATAGCCGATGCGACTACGATGACATCGTTCCCTTCGTCATAGTACTTTTTGACGAGCTTTGCGACATTTTTTATCCTGGAACCGTCGCCGACCGAGGTTCCTCCGAACTTCATCACGATCTTCATTTATACCACTGTCTATGGTGACCACTATTGCGCCTAGTTTTGAGTTAGATTATATAAGAAAATTACGCATATAAGGTCTTGCTGGTTGACAGGAAAATTCATAAAAAACCTTTTGAAGAAAAATATTGGGCTAGTTGGAACTTGTGCTTTAATATCCCGAAAATATGAGGCGATTTTAATACTGATCACCTGTATGAATTTAGAAAATAGAATATATATTAAAAAATAAATAAATTTATTTGATGGCGATCGTGGTAGGGACTGACCTCACAAAGACTTATAATGGCCTTCGGGCCGTCGACAACATCAACTTTTCAATAGAGCGCACGGAATGCTTTGGCTTTCTGGGGCCCAACGGCGCGGGGAAGACCACAGTAATGAAAATGATAAGCTGCCGCTCGCCGGTAGGCAGCGGCGATATTGTCGTCAATAATATGAGCGTAAAGACTGACGCCAGAAAGATAAAAAGTGTCATAGGGGTCGCGACGCAGGAAGATAACCTGGACAGGGACCTTACTATCTTTGAGAACCTTGCGATATATTCCCGGTACTTTGATATTTCAAAAGGCGTGGCAAAAAAGCGGATAGATAAGCTTCTCGGCTTTTTTGACCTTACCAGTAAAAGAGATACGCGCGTGGACGAACTTTCGGGCGGGATGAAGCGAAAGCTGATAGTCGCCAGGGCGCTTGTGAACGACCCTGAGATTTTGATCCTCGACGAGCCTACGACAGGGCTGGACCCGCAGGCCCGGAGGCAAATCTGGGATACGGTCATCAGACTAAAGTCCGAAGGCAAGACGATCATCCTCACAACGCACTACATGGACGAGGCTGAGGAGCTATGCGATAGGCTCGCTTTGATGTTCGACGGAAAAATACTGGAATACGGCTCGCCTAAGGAGCTGATCGAGAAGATCATCGGCACCAATGTCTGCGAGCTTTATGCCCCGGACAAGGAGTCCGCAAATGAGATAAGCAAGACGATACCGGGCAGCATAGAGCAGGTAGGGAGCAGGTTATACATCTACGGGAACGACGCGAACGTCCTCAGGAGAATGTGCGAGGCGGCCACCAGCGCAAAGCATAGCGTGAGGCGCGCCACGCTCGAGGACGTGTTCTTAAAGCTTACAGGGAGGGGTCTGAAATAAAAATAGAGCTTCCCACGCTCAGGGCGAGGCATATCTGGTCAAGGAACAGGGATGTCTTTAAAAAGTTCGCGCTGTCCAGCATCCTGCCTTATTTTGCCGAGCCTTTACTTTTCATACTTGCGCTTGGATACGGCCTGGGGATTTTTGTCGGGGAGATAAACGGCGTCAGTTACGCTCAGTTCCTTGCACCGGGCATACTATCGTCGTCGGCGATGTTCGCAGCGTCATACGAATGCACGTACTCGACGTTCGTGAGGATGATATTTCAAAAGACCTTTGACGCCATCCTTTGCACACCGCTCATGGTCGAGGACATCGTGCTCGGAGAAATATTGTGGGGCGCTACAAAAAGCCTGATCAGCGGCATATGCATCTTTATCGTTATCCTAGCCCTTGGCCTCATCAGTTTAGAGTCGGCCGTAATAATCATACCGACGATCATTATCGTAGGGTTGATGTTTTCTTCCCTGAGCATGTTCTTTACTTCGATAGTGCCGACGATAGACTCGTTCAACTATTATTTCACACTGCTGGTCTCGCCGATGTTCCTCCTGTCAGGGGTTTTCTTCCCGATAGAAAATCTGCCCCCGATAGTCAAGGATATTTCATGGTGGCTGCCGCTGACGCATGCAGTAAATATTATACGGTCCGCTGCGCTGGGAGAACACAACCCGTCGTTCTTGCTGGATATATCCTGGATGATAGTGTTCACGCTGATATTCTATGCGCTATCCACGGTACTTATGAAGAAAAGGCTTATTCAATGAATCATTATCGAACGATCTCGATGTCATTCTTTTCGCAGATAGCTACCCCGTAACTCCCGAAATCCACCTCGAATGTGTTCCGGCCGCTGCCGGTGATCTTATAGAGGATGACCCCTTCGGAGCCTTCGGGTATCACGTCGCCCCCAAGTGAGCCCTTTAGCTCACGCAGGAGTACAACTCTGTCATTCACGCGCATATATGACCAACTATATAAAGTAGATTTAAAGTCGTATAAACTTTTGGTTTGTCCCGGAAAGTCTTATTAACCATTTATACATTCTACCTCTCATGAGCCATATCGTTGCCATGACCATAGCCGGTTCGGACTCCGGCGGAGGCGCCGGGATCCAGGCGGACCTCAAGACCTTCCAGGCCCTCGGAGTCCACGGCACCTGCGCCATCACCGCGATAACTTCGCAGAACACCCTGGGCGTCCAGGGAGTATACGATGTCCCCGCAGAGGTCACAGAGAGCCAGATAGACTCGATCATGAGCGATTTCAACGTGATCTTCGCAAAGACAGGCATGCTTTCAAAAGCAGAGACCGTAGAGTGCGTTGCCCGCAAGGTCAAACAGTACGGCCTGAAAGTCGTTATAGACCCCGTCATGGCCGCAGAATCCGGAGGCCGGCTCCTGAACCCCGACGCCGTCGACGCTCTAAAGAACAAGCTCATCCCTCTCGCGGAAGCCGTCACCCCGAACACCTATGAGGCATCAGTCCTGTGCGGTTTCGAGATAAAAGACATAGACGACGCAAAAAAAGCCTGCGAAAAAATATACGCCCTCGGAGTAAAAAACGTCATCATCACCGGCGGCCACTTCGGCGGCATCGATATTCTTTACAATGGCGATTTTAAGGTCTTCAGGGGAGAACTTGTCAAAGGCGGCACTCACGGCACAGGATGCACATACGCAGCCTCCCTCACCGCATATCTCGCAAAAGGAGAGCCCGTCGAAAAAGCCTGCGAGAAAGCAAAAGCATTTGTAAAAGACGCAGTGTCAAACTCGATGGACGTTGGCCATGGAGTAAGGCCGGTCAACCCCGGCGGTAAACTATTTTAATTTTAATTTTTCGCGTTCGGCGAGGCTTTTAGGGTCTGCCCGCAGCGAGTGAGTGTAGCGAACGAGCGAAGGGATGCGTAGATGGCAGGGTAATGGACGCCGCCTCAGTCGGCGTCGCTTAGGGCTTGCGAGCGAGCATGCAGCGAAGCTGCCATGCGAGCGGGGTGCAAGCCCGGCCCTGACATCGAAGCACCCTAAAAGCCGAGTAGCGAGGCCGAAGGCCGAGCGTCGAACCGCGTGAACCAAAAAGCAATAGATTATAATATAATTCAAACATCGAACCGCGTGAACTGAATAACCATGGAATATCAAATAGAACTATATTTAGAAAATCATTACACAAAAACAGTTATTTTTAAAATAGAAGGTATAAGTGTCGGAGGCGGGATCCGAACCCGCGACCTTCAGATGTCTCAGGTTATAGCGTATTCTTACAATACCCTATGAGTCTGACGCCCTAACCAGACTAGGCCACTCCGACATTTTGCATATCCTAAATATCATACTATGATATAACTCTTGTGGTTTATGCCTGGATAAATGCCGGAATAAATGCCGGAATAAATATTAAAAAAAGGATTAATTAAAGGCATTTCGCCTTCCATCGCCCCGGCAAACAATATCGCCCAAAGATCACATTTTTCTTGAGCGTACTTCGACCTTATCCTCATAGCCGATATAGACCATGCTGGCATTGGTAAAGATACCGTGCTCAACCAGACCGGGTATCCGGGACAGCTTAACACTTAAAGCCGCCGGCTCAAGGATCCTGCCGAACTCGCAGTCAAGTATCATGTTACCGTTATCCGATATGACAGGCCCGTCCTTGCCGGTGCCGCTCCTGACCGTACATTTCCCGCCAAGTTTTGAAAGCTCTTTCTCGACTAGCCTGCGCGCATAAGGTATAACCTCAATGGGTACAGACCTGGCCAGAACGTCCGTGTATTTCTTATCGTCGATAATAACGACGAACTTAGCCGCCGACATAGAAACTATCTTTTCCCTCGTGTGGGCAGCGCCTCCGCCCTTAATGACGTTCAGGGCCGCGTCAACCTGATCGGCGCCATCGATGGCGATGTCCAGCTCCGGGCTCTCCGTGAGCGACGTCAGAGGTATACCGCATTCTATTGCGAGCGCCTCGGACGCATACGATGTCGGCACGCCTTTTATCTTAAGGCCGTCCTCAACGACCTTTCTGCCAAGGTATTTAATGGCGTGGGCCGTAGTCGACCCGGTACCCAGCCCGACGACCATGCCGTCGGTAACAAGCTCGCATGCCTTTTCGGCCGCGTTCCTTTTAGCCTCTTCACTGCCTGAAAGATTCTTCATAATTCCCGTGGGATAATGAAGGGCCTAAAATGGAAAAAATTTACGGTGAAAAACTAAGGAAAAATGGTTCATAAATGGCGACAAAAAAGATCGCGCAAGTTAACCATAAAGGGCTCTAAGGCACACTAAATTGCTAACCACAAAGCGCACGAAGGCGAACATGGACCACTAGCTCTCACCACAAAGCGCACAACGAGCACAAGGGAACACTAGCTCTCACCACAAAGCGCACAACGGGCACAAGGGAACACTAGCTCTCACCACAAAGCGCTCAAAGGCGAGTAAGGTACACAAAATTTTTTGTATATAATAATTATCTTCTAAAAAAAGTCCTTTGTGAACCTTCGAGCCCGTTGAGCGCTTAGTGGTGAAAAATAGTGGTCCTTCGAGCCCATAGAGCGCTTAGTGGTGAAAAAATAGTCCATATTCACCTTTGTTGTATGCATGATCAATAATACGCCAGTAATTCTTCGATAAAGTGATCATGTACGGCAAAAACTTTAGTCGCTGTGTACAAAATATTTTAAAGATCGATCTTAAGATCAGCCGCCTGATACCGGCGGGAATATGGCGAGCTCGTCGCCTTCTTTGATCTGCGCGGCCATGCCCTTGCCGGACTTTACATCCTTTCCGTTCAGAAGTACGTTGACGTAAGGCTTTATCTCGCCGTCCTGCAGCATGAGGGGGCCGAGGCCAGGATATTCGGATATAAGGGAAGATATCACGTCCCTTATCGTATCGCCGGCGACATCGATCTCGATGTCCTTCTTGCGCGTGACTTCCCGGAAGTTCGCAAACAGCTTTATCTTGATCTTAACAGTAACAGTAGCCATGTAACAGCATTCCACTTTGACGCGGAGGGTTATAAAAATTATGCTCAGGCAGCCGGTTACTCCCGACCGCCCACCTGCTTATACACTTTCATGTACTGGTCCATCATCGACTTGATCTCGAGAGATCCTGTCGCGTCGACCACTCCTACGGCCGCTATGGCCTCCCCTCCGACAAGTATCGGGGCGACGATCACAGGGATGTCTTTATAGATCCCCGATGCCGGTACGGTCTTTATAAGCTTCTTTTCAGCAAGGCATTGCTCCAGTATCGGACCGGTATAATCTCTTGATATAACGGCACCATCCTCGATCCGCAGGCCGGGCTTATTCTTGCTCCTGGCTGTCACAGGCAGGTTGCCGAACAGCGAATGGATGCACATGGCAAGCTCGATGAGGTCGTTTGCAGTGGAATCCGGGGTTATGGTGATCTGAGCCATGATTATTCTTTACGCGACTGAAGCTATTATATTTTTGCAACAGGATAAATCTAAGGGGGCCACATCTGTAATTGCATGCGCACGCGAGTTGTTACATCGACGAACTCTTTTAAGGTCAGCATTCCTGAAGTATCGATAATGCCTATCGCGGCTACGTTATTACCCTCCCTGTCCCTTACAGGGGAAATGAAAATCGGTAAACCCGTATGCTTTCCCATATTCACATTAGTACGTATCACATCGCCCATGTCATCGAATAAAGCGCAGTCGAGTTCATTGCATAGCTGCTCGCCGTCGTTGACGGCACCATCCTCTACCATCACACCTTCTCCAAGCCTGCTTTTTATGATAACTGGCATCCTGCCGATGAGATTATGCAAGCACATGGCAAGAGATGCCAGCCCTATTCCGGGGACGTCAGGGGATATTGTCAATAGTCGCATTATATCCATCTCTACAAAAAAATTATAAATATATTATCGAGAAAATAAACATAATGTCCAGAGGACGCCGGCCATTATCATAAGTCGCCAGACAACAGATGCCGAAAGCCGGATCAATCCGGACCGCATTGATATTCTTTATTTTATCATATGTTCGAATGATACATGTTCAGACGCGTATAATTATAATATATAATCATTAGAATAATATGCTATTTACGGTGGCATAGGAAGCTTTTAATACTTATAATAATATTTGACCATCTCGTATCTTTATGCTGGACATAGCTTTCAATGATAAATTGTTCATACATGCTCTGGTAGGCATATTCGTTATTGTAAATCCATTCGGTAATGTCCCGCTTTTCATATCACTTACCTCTAAATTCACCGCGGCTGAGAGGAAGCACGCCATTATCAAATCAGTGGTGATCGCCACAGCCATACTGCTGGTATTTGCGCTTATAGGAAAGATCGTTTTTGACCTTCTTAACGTCACGTTAAGCTCGCTGAGAGTCGCCGGCGGCCTGCTGCTCCTCGCTATCGCATTCGATATGCTTATGGGGAAAAGCCCGGCCTCCAAGATAGACGAGTCCGAGGAAAGAGAAAGCGTGGCCGTTACGCCTATGGCGACACCGCTCATAGCCGGCCCGGGTGCGATGAGCACCGTGATGATACTGATGAACGAGGCAGCCACCCCGGTGCTAAAAGGCTCGATAATAGCCGCCATATTGATCGCCATGGGAGCCGCGTTCATAATCCTGATAAACTCGGAACTTGTGTTTAATATCATCAAAAAGGATGGCTCGCGGGTACTGACCAAGATCATGGGCATAGTGCTGGCGACGATCGCCATAGAGATGATGGTGAACGGGCTGATAATAGCCTTCCCGGTGCTTACGGGCATAAGCGTTTAGACCCTGATATTTAATTTTTTACATATTTATATAAATAAACTTTATTTCCCTTGTATAAAATTTATCAGGATGCCGTACGGCAATAATTAAATATAATACTAGAAAAATAAGGTTAGACGTTTAAAAGTGATGACAGATAAATATCATATAATAATTTTATAACAAAACAGGACATATTATAATTATAA
This sequence comes from Methanooceanicella nereidis, assembly GCF_021023085.1. Taxonomy (NCBI): domain Archaea; kingdom Methanobacteriati; phylum Methanobacteriota; class Methanomicrobia; order Methanocellales; family Methanocellaceae; genus Methanooceanicella; species Methanooceanicella nereidis. The sequence goes on from NZ_PGCK01000005.1 coordinate 106,966, forward strand.
CCAACGTAATATCAAGCAAGAACTAAAGAAGTCCTTATCAGAAAATAAAATATAGAGTATATAAGATAGGAAAAGATAGAAGACCACTGGAAAAATAATTAAAAGTATGAAATGATCATGATGATAAACCCGGTCCATAAAGGTATTATCCGGCAGCTTCGGGCTGATCGACAATCGCTGAAGATTTGACGCTCAAGATATCTGAAGAACAAAAGATCAAATGGCAGTGCTTTTAAAAGGATCCCTGGTGCGCTGCTGGTGGCATAAAGATGACTAACATTGCTATAGTTGATGATGAGCCAGATTTACAAAGACTATATAAATTAGCCCTGACATCCAAAGGATATAATATAGTGTATATAGCAAATGACGGTGTCGATGCTATCGAAAAGAACAATAATTCGAACGTGAAACCGGATGTCATAATAATGGACCACAGGATGCCCACAAAGAACGGTGTCGAGACCACGAAGGATATACTGACAAACAATCCCGGGATCAAGATCATTTTCGTCTCCGCGGACGAGGCAGTGGAAAAAGAAGCAAAGGATGCCGGAGCGATCCGTTTTCTAAAGAAGCCGATATCCCTTAGAGACCTTTTAAAAAATATAGACGAAGTTGCCGCGAACAGCAACTAGATCATCTTATCAGGCCGCCGGAAGAGGCGGAAGTGACATTTTTCACGTACCTTGACAGGTAGCCCCTGAGCTGTTTCCTCTTTGGCACGAAAGACCTCTTTCTTGCCTCGATCTCATCAGCGTCCAGCTTTACTTCGATTTTTTTGCCGGGGATGTCTATCTCTATTATGTCCCCTTCCTTCAACAACCCTATCATGCCGCCGTCAACGGCTTCAGGGCTGACATGCCCTATGCACGGCCCTCTTGTGCCCCCGGAGAACCTTCCGTCCGTTATCAACGCGACCGAATCGCTAAGGCCAAGGCCTGCGATCGCCGAAGTCGGGCTTAGCATTTCCGGCATTCCAGGGCCTCCGCGGGGGCCGACATACCGTATCACGACAACATCCCCTGCCTTGATCTCCCCTCCGAGTATCGCCTTAATGGCGTCCTCTTCCGAGTCGAACACCCTGGCCTTTCCGGTGAACCTTAACATGTTCTCGTTCACGGCGCCGCTTTTTACGACAGCGCCCTCTAACGCGAGGTTACCGTATAGTACGGTTATGCCGCCGGTGGCGTGGACCGGAGAGTCCATGCTTCTGATCACCTGTTCATCATTGATCCTCGCCTCTTTTGCTATGGCCATTAACGACTTGCCGCTCACGGTGGGAGTGTCCTTAAGAAGGGGTGATATCCGCTTGATGACCGCTGGTATGCCGCCCGCCTCATCGAGATCTTTCATCGTGTAGGGGCCTCCCGGGCTCATATGGCATATATGCGGCGTCTCGCTGCTGATCCGGTCAAAATCATTTAGCTCCAGAGGGATGTCCCCTTCGGCGGCGATGGCGGTCAGGTGCAGAACCGTGTTCGTCGACCCGCCTATGGCCATGTCCACGCGAATGGCGTTCTCGAACGATCCTTTTGAGACGATGTCAAGAGGCTTTATATCTTTCATGGCGAGCTCGACTGCACGCCTGCCGCTCTCGTATGCGATGCGGTACTTGGAGCCGCTTACCGCGTGGGATGTGGCGCATCCCGGAAGCGACAGCCCGAGCGCCTCTGTCAGGCATGCCATCGTATTGGCAGTATAAAGACCCTGGCAGCTTCCGCACCCCGGACAGCACGCGTCCTCTATAAGCTTTAGCTCCTCTTCGGTCATCTTCCCGGCCTGCACGTTGCCTATGCCTTCGAATGACGATATCAGTGTCAGGTCTTTTCCATTCAGCCTTCCGGGAAGCATGGGACCGCCGGTGACCGCGATACAGGGTATGTTGAGCCTTAACGCGGCCATGAGCATTCCCGGGACGATCTTATCGCAGGAGCCGAGCATTACGATACCGTCAAACCTGTGAGCCTCCACCATAAGCTCTATGGAGTCCGCGACTATTTCACGTGACGGGAGCGAGTACTTCATGCCTTCATGGCCCATGGCGATGCCGTCGCATATCCCTATGGTACCGAACTCGAAAGGCACTCCCCCGGCCTCCCTTATGCCCTGCCTGACCTTCTCCGCAAGCTCGTTCAGGTGCTTATGCCCGGGAACGATGTCGTTCCACGCGTTGGCTATGCCTATGAACGGCTTATCCATATCGGAGTCAGTGACCCCGACGGATTTAAGGAGCGCCCTGTGAGGCGTCCTTGTCATACCTTTTTTCACTGTGTCGCTTCGCATCGTAATACACCGAAGATAAAATGAATGTTATAGATTTGCTTATTTACTACATCTTTTAAATGTATTCCCGTACATATTCGGTATTTCATATATAGCATTTTATAGGTAATCATGACTGATTACAGGTCATAATTATTATTATGATATTTATTAAATATTTTTATAAAACATAGGATAGGTAGGAAAACGATATATTCTATTAATTTCAATAAGTAAGCATTAATCTGTAAAACGGCGGGAGAGCATGGAAAGACCTTTTACGAACACTAACCCCAACATTGTCTTACGTCGCATGTATATATACAAAGAGGAAGAGGACGAGGACGAAAAAAAGTATTATGTCATGGCTGAGCAGGACAATGGCCGGAGACGATTCGTCACAAAGTTCAGGCTCAGGGATGACGCCGTGAGATATCTCAGGGACTACGCCAAGCGAGAGAACTGGAAAGTCCACGGGGAAGAGATCTTCAGGCCGATGGGCGGCAAAAGATAAAACTTTCGACTATTTTTCATAAAATGGATATTACCATAAATAGTAATTTTTATAGATAACCAGTAACGGGCAATGGTATCAAAAACTTATTAAGGTATTAGCTTATAACACTTGTAATTAAGCTATTCCAGATAGTTAACGTAAAATGAAAAAGGTAATGATATTCGATGTCGGAATCACTGGTTGACGCCTATAGCAGAAAGATCTCAAGTTTACGAATTTCCATTACGAACAGATGTAACCTTAAATGCCTGTATTGCCACAATGAGGGCGAGCAGGACAGCGGTAACGAGATCACCGTCGAAGAGATCGCACGGCTGGCGCGGATCACGTCAAAGTACGGCGTCGATAAAATAAAATTTTCCGGCGGAGAGCCCCTTGTTAGAAAAGATTTCGAGGATATACTCAGAGCCTTGCCGCCCATGAGAGACGTATCGGTGACCACGAACGGCACGCTGCTGGCCAAAAGGGCAAAAGGCCTGAAGGAAAGCGGCCTCAACCGTGTGAACGTCAGCCTGGATACGCTAAGCAAGGATCGTTTTGGCTTTATCACCAGATGCGACAATAGCCACTTCGACAGGGTCCTCGACGGCATCAGCGCGGCCATAGATGCCGGCCTGACGCCCGTTAAGATCAATATGGTCTATCTTAAGGATATCAACGAGAACGAGATGGAAGATATGATCGATTTCGTAAGGAATAAGCCTCTTGTTCTCCAGGTCATCGAACTGATGAACTTCCAGGGCGTCTTCAAGTACCATGCCGATGTTTCGGCCTTTGAAAGATCTCTGAAGGAAAGGGCCGATAAGATGGTCTGCCGCGAAATGCACCGCCGTACAAAATATTACCTCGACGGGGCTGAAGTGGAAGTCGTAAGGCCTATTGACAATTCCGAGTTCTGCATGAACTGCAACCGCTTGAGAGTGACCTCAGACTTTAAATTAAAGCCGTGCTTGCTCCGTAATGATAATCTTGTCGATGTCCGCGGCCTGAGCGACGAAGAGCTTGAGGAAAGATTAAAGTACGCGGTGAGCATACGCGAGCCGTTCTTTAAGCTATAAGGGCTTTAACCCTTACGCCAGCACCATTCCCGCCATACAAGGTAAAAGACATACTTCTTTTTCACCACAAAGGTTACCAAGGACCACCAGTTTCCACCACAAAGCGCTCTAAGGGCTCGAGGGTTCACAAAGGACTTTTTTAGAAGAATTAGCATATACTTAAAAAAGTCTTTTGTGTACCTTATTCGCCGTTGTGCGCTCCCATGAATAACTTTTTGATGGTCTCTGTAAAGACTTGCATGTAACATCTATTACGGGATCGATGTTCTGCAGTTGTGCCTGTCGGATGGCAGGTAGGCACGTAACCTCACAGAAACACAGAACCACAAATTTTTTTTAGAATTTAAGGTCACGAAAACCCTAAGGTTCGCTCACCAAATCACCAAGGCTCTAGTATCACCGTCAACGCACTAAAGTCTCAAATGCACGGCTCAACGCACTAACCTCTCCAAGTCACCAACGCTAAAACAAGACCCGAACATTCTCCAAACCACAAAAGTTCAATATCCCGGTCTGTGTTCCCCTTGACCTATAGCAGGGATATTTGTCGTGTAAGCGTCAACCGTGCAGTTAAAATTTAGTGTTTTTGGAGAATGTTCGGGTCTTGTTTTAGCGTTGGTGACTTGGAGAGGTTAGTGCGTTGAGCCGAGCGTTTGGGCTGTTTGTGCGTTGACGGTGATACTGGAGCCCTTTGTGGTTTGGTGAGTAAATTCTTAGTGCTTTTTGTGCACTTAAAAAATCATATAAAAAATTTTTTGTGTTTCCGTGTTTTTGTGAGGTTACGTGTCTGCCTGCCATCCGACAGGTACAACCATAAAAACTTCATCTCAAAGACCAGTAAGTATGACACGTTCGTTCATTCTTAAAACCTGAGCAAAACACCGCTTATCAAAGATTTCGTGGTGAAAAATAGTGGTCCTTCGTGTCCTTTGTGGTTAGCTTGCATGATTTTTTATCGTACGTGTAAAGCTTATCTAAAAATGAGACTCCAAGCATCACCGCAACACTCTATATAAGTCAGGTGGATATCTTAATCTGTAGATTTTATGATGCTCAACGAGTTGATCTCAGTACTTGAAAATATCGCGCCCCCGGATATGGCGGAGGACTTTGACGCCGGGAAGATAGGGCTTATAATAAAAGGTACGGACACGGTAAATAAAGTCGCGACAGCTCTCGACCCCACTACAGATGTCATAAAAAAGGCGATAGAAATGGACGCGCAAATGCTGATCACTCATCACACGCTCATATGGAGCCCGGTGAATAAGATCAGCGTCGGGCTTGGAAACCAGTTAAGGCTCCTGCTCGATAACGATATGTCGCTGTACTCGATGCACACTAATTATGACAGGGCAGAAGGCGGAGTGAACGATGTTCTTTCAGGCATGCTGGGGCTTAAAAGCGTTCAGGGGGCAGAGATGGGCAGGATCGGCATCGTGGACGAAATACCGCTAAGGGAATTCGCAAAACATGTCTCTGAAAAGCTCGGTTCGCCGGTGGAGTATACGGGAAATGGCAAAAAGAGGATAAAGAAAGTGCTGGTCATCGGAGGCAGCGGGTTCAAGGAAGGGCTGGGCATCGCCAAAAAGCTGAATGCTGACGCGATCGTATCGTCGGAGCTAAAGCATGACATTATCAGGGATAGCGATAATGTTGCGCTGATAAGCGCGCCCCATTATCATACCGAGGCACCGGCCATGAAAGCTCTGGCAGAGCGACTTTCGACGTTCGTGCCTTCGGTTTTCATCGATGACCCTCCCGGCATCGAGGTGATCAGCTGCGGTGACAGAGATATTTGAAGAGATCAGAGATGCGGGCTCCCTTACCGATGAGCTTGCCGAAAGGGTAGAGAAAGAGTATGGGGCCAGAGGCAAAAAGGCTATCGAAGCCTTCCGCTCGGGCAAGATTAAAAGGTACAGGGACTTTTTTGTCGTCGAAGGCAAGAAGGGAGAGTATATAGTCGAAGGGGATTTTTGCTCCTGCGACGATTATCTCGGCAGGCTCTCTAAAAAAGGCGGGATATGCTATCACTCAATAGCGACGCGAATAGCCGACGCCACAGGCCGGTATGAAAAGGTCGATGAATGGTATACGGATAAGTTACGCGGAAGGACGTATTTTAAAATAAAGAAGTGAGCATGGGAACGCTCACGTGAACTCTTTGAACATCGGCATGCCGTTGCTGCCCGTAGGAACATAGATCACAGATTTATTGTTCAGGCTGTTTATCCAGTACCAGTACAGGTATTTTTCGTCTATGCTGTCCCTTATTATCGTATTCGAGTCGGCGATACCCTGGGCTTCGACCACTTTTCTCTTCGCCTCGAGCTCTTCGGCCTGAAGGACGAAGCTCATCCTTCCCACGTTCTGTTCTGCGGTTATCTTTGCCTCTATGGAGTTCTGGACGCTTGGAGGCAGTTTCACGTTACGCAGCAATACCTGCTCGACTATGATACCCCTGGCGTTCAGTTTCATATTCAGCTCATCATATATCTCGCCGCTTATCCTGTTGCGCTCCGCCGAATAGATGTCTTTGGCCTCATACCTGGCTATAACTTCTCTTATTACGCTCCTTATCTGCGGCCTGACTATGACGTCGGCATAATCCGTTCCGACGCTCTTATAGACCTGGTCTGCCTTTTCCGGGTCCAGGCGGTATAGCACCGTCAGGTCAAGATCAACTGACAGGCCCTCTTTTGTCAGCGTGTTGACCGTATCGGAGCGTGTTTTCGTGCCCTCCTCTTCCAGAATGCTCATCGTATAGGCCTGCGTCTTTATCGACATTATCTTAACATCAGCGAACGGGTTTTTAAAATGGAACCCGGCGTAGAGCTCATTTGCGTCCACGTTACCGAAAAGGTCATGGACCCCTACGCTGCCTGCCGGCACCACGACTACGGGCGACAGCAGGCCCGTGACAAGGCTTACGACGATCAATAAAATGACAGCTATCAAAACAGCTGCAGAAGCGATCCCCACAGTATTTTTCAAATTTATACCTCTAAGGATAATATGAGTAAACGCTTGATAAATAATTTAAGTATATAGAGAATCATTGAAAATTTACCGGATAACCGACAAAAGCAGCGTGGAGTATTCGTCCCGTAGTTCAGGGTAAGGGATTATTTCTATAGATCCGGCCTTGCATACTTTTTCACACACACCGCAACCCTTACACCTGTCAGCATTTATGACAGGGCCGTCTCCGTCCGCCTTTATTGCTTTGAACGGGCACATGGCCTCACAAATCTTACATCCTGCACATTTTTCCGGGCTGGCGACATTTGCCGCTCCCAAACCGACGATGTCATCTATATAAGCCCGGGACATGTTTTCTGTCCTGTAAGGAATGCAACAGCATGAGCAGCAAGAACAAAGTTCCAGCGTACGTCCGGTATCGACACCGGGCTGGCGAAGTTCAGCGCTTGACCATATGACCATGCTTACCAGGCCTTCCTCTTTCGCCAGGTTTAAGCGGCTCAGCGCATCCTCTTTACATATCTCCTTTGCGCTGCCGTTCTTAACGATGTCTTTTGACCCCGGGCCCAGGTAAATGCAGCTTAGCTCCTTCGAATGTTTTTTGCATTCCCTGCGATCACGGCATGCGCAAACGCGGGCAAGAGACATGCAGGAGCTTTGCTCGATGAGCATCTTTGCCATATCGAACGGTAAAACGACAGGATACTTTCGAAAGTCAATATTTACCGGGATAACGACCATTGAGGATCACCATTATAAAATAAATTTTATCCTATATGTCCAGCCTCTTTTCGACCTCTTTCGGGTCATATTTCAGAGAGACCAGCCTGCTCTGCCCCCGGGTGCCCTTTCCGGTGGTATCGACGTTGACGAGCTTTAATCCCTCAAGCCTGTTCACCATCTCATAGAAAGAGGTGTAGCCGAGGCCGGTGTTCCCTTTAAAGCATTCGAAAAGCTCACCGGACATCATTTCATATTTTCCCGAATCGATAATGCACTTCAAAAGGACCTTTTCTTCCTTTTTCAGGTTCCTGACGGTGTAATTCAGGTGTATGTACCTGGAGCCTTCGTACGCTTTTTCGACGTCCTCCCGCGATACGATCTTGCTTGCACGGCGCTCCGCGTTAAGGCCGGCCCGCTTCAGGACGTTTATGCCCACCCGGAGGTCGCCTGTCTCTTCGGTATACTGCGTGACAAGCTCGAGTAGCTCATCTGAGACCACGTTCGGGTAGAACCCGTACTTGACACGGTGGCTCAGGATGTCACGTATCTCGGACCTTGAGTATTTGGGGAATGACACCTCTTCGGGCAAAAGCACAGACTGTACCTGCGGGTCAAGGTCGCGCGCCATGTCCAGGGTAAGGTCGCTCAGTATGGCGATCACGCCCACTTTCGTGCCGGGGACCACCTCGTGCATCCTGAGCAGGGAGTACAGGACATCGTTGACCTCCTTGCTCATCATAAGGTAGTTCACGTCGTCAAGCGCGACGATGAGCACCTTTTTCTTTTCGACAAGGTGCTTGGCGATCTGCGAGAACAGTTTTTTGAAGGATATGCCCGAGGACGGGGGAGGATATCCAAAAAGCTTCTTGAATATCTGAGAGAATATGGCGTAGCGCGTCGAATCGACCTGGCAGTTAATGTAGACGGGGATCACTTTCTGGGTCGTGTTTTCCAGTTCCTTGAAGACTTTCAGGACTACCGAGGTCTTACCCGTTCCCGGCGAGCCTCTGCAGTAGACGTTAAGGGGTGTCGCGCCCCTCAGTGCAGGCGCTACGCTGAACATGACGGAGCGCATCTGAGAGTCCCTGTGCAGCAGGTTCTCAGGCAGGTAATCGAGCTCAAAGTATTGCTCGTCCCTGAAAATCGTTTGATCCCATAATAGCAGGTCTTTATTCATAGGTCGCATCGTCCCCGATAGATTTACATGATACTTTCAGTACACTCATAAAATATACTTTCTTATTTAATACACTATTCAAAATGCATGGTGAAAGTATTATTTCACCATCGATAAGAACTGCTCAAGATATTCAATCCCCGAAGGATTGACGCCGGCGTCACTGCATGGCGAAGAGCAGCCGCCTTCATGCTCCAGCGGGAATACTTTCAAAACATTTTTATCGCATGATACCTCGCACCGGCCGCAGCCCTTGCATCTGCTTCCGTCGATCATGGGCCTGCCGTGCATGCTAACATTTATGGCGTGGAACGGGCATGAGCGCTCGCACTTTAAGCACTGTACGCATGATCCGGAGGATATTACTTTCGCGACGCAAAATCCGGATATCCCGTCGATGAAAGCCCTTGAGCCTTCCCGCGTCCTGAACGCAAGACAGCAGCAGGGACAGCATGAGCAAAGCTCTATGGTATGCAGGGGATCTCCGCCCAGGATATCGATCTCCACGCTCGACCAGATGATATTGTTGACCAGCCCCAGCGACCTTGACCTCTCCAGCCGGGATAAAGCCTCATCCTTGCTTATCTCTTTGACACGGCCTTTTAACGTGATGTCCCGGGCACCCTGCCCCAGGAACATGCAGCCAATGTCCGCAGGATATTCCTTGCAGCCATTTCCCTCCCTGCACACGCACGTGTTCGTGGCGCAGATATATGAAGACGCTTCTATCAGTTTTTGCGCCGCATCAAAATGAAGGATCGCATACTTATCCTGTAACGGAAGGTTTACCGGTACAGTAACGGCCTTAAGCCGTTCCTTCGAAACCACCGTCTCGAACAGCCTGCCCAAAACGGGCAGCTTCGATAGCCTTATCCCTAGCGCTGCCGTATGGTACATGATGCCGGCATAAACGCCGAAAGCTTTTTTATCCCGCCGGTCCCCGGATGACATAGCAATCACATGTATTCGCTCATCCGATAAATGCTTCCTGTTTATATATTATGAGCAATAACATAAAATTAGATGGATAAAATAGTTTTCACACCGATAGGCTGTGTCCGCAATATGGCCGGTGAGAACACGCACGCCGAAGACATCAGGAACATGCTGTCAGAGATCATCATTTATCCGAAGTATGAGCGCGGCCTGATGGACATAGAAGTGAATGAGCTGATAACAGTGATATTTTACTTTAGTAAGGTAGAAAATTACAGGTTAAGGCTGCATCCCCGGGGAGATACGTCAAGGCCCATAACTGGTGTCTTTAACACCAGAAGCCAGTTCAGGCCCAACCCGATAGGTATCACTGTGGTAAGATTAAAATCAAGGGAAGGCAATAAGCTCTTTGTCGAAGGGCTGGACGCGCTGGACGGTACTCCTGTGCTTGATATAAAGCCCCATGTGCTTACATTCGACGAAGGGTTGGAAACAGATGATCCTCGGAAAGACAGAATTATCAAAGTTATTGAGCGATAAGCTTGTAGAATGTTCGATAGATGAAAGCTCGCAGCTCCAGGTGAACGGCTATGAGCTGACCGTGAGCAGGATCGAGGCTTTCGAAGGGCCCGGACGCATCGGGTTCGATAATTCGGAAAGAGTGCTGCCGTCATACAGGGCTATTGAATGGGATGACGGATGGGCGTTCCTGAAAAAAGGATGCTATAAGATCACTTTTAACGAGATAGTCTCAATACCTAAGGACATGTGCGCAATAGCCCTCCCGCGTTCCAGCCTTTTAAGGTCCGGGGCCAGTATCCATACGGCCGTATGGGACGCGGGATACAAAGGCAGGAGCGAGGCCATGCTGGTAGTGTACAACGACGACGGGTTTTATCTGAAAAAGGATGCGCGTGTCATACAGCTTCTGTTCATGAGGCTGGGCTCCGCCCAGGAAGGCTACAGCGGCCGATACATGAACGAGAACATTTCTGGCTAGAACTGCCCGCGGATGCTCCGGAGCCGATCTATCAGCTCACCGGCATGGAATTTGTCTTCCATGCCCTCCACCGGTCTTATATGCCGCACTATCCCGTTCATATCGACCAGGAATAGCGTGATGAACGCTGTATCCGTATTTTTATCATATACACCGTAATCCTGAATTATCCGGCCGGCCTCATCGCTGATAAGGCGAAAAGGCAGGTCCAGCTCTCCTGCCATCTGTTTTGCGTCACCGGGGCTATCCGTGCTGATAGCCACTATTTCGCATCCCTGTCCTTTGATGTCATCGTAGTTATCCCTGAGCTCCTTGAGCTCGTCCCTGCATGTGGAGCAGGAAACGGTGCGATAAAAAAATATGAGGAGATTATTTTTACCGGTATGCCCGGACAGGTCAAATCGATCACCGTCAATGTCGATCGCATTTATCGCCGGTGCTTTATCGCCTGACCTCACCTTACCCCTGATCATCCTGTACATATAATTATAAGGAGGTCATGACAGGAAAATAAAAAGTATCCCGGAAAAAATCATTTTCTGACACAAAAAATTTAAAATTTGATATTCGGTCAGACCGTTCAAATGCGCCGGTTCTCGTGCCACACATGATCGCTGCTGAGGATATCCAGCACGACGGCATAAACGCCTACCAGCGAGTATGCATAGATCACCCAGGGCCTTACAAGGATCGATAATATCGTGTCCAGTATGCTGCCCCGGCCCTCCTTATACTCGTTCATGGACTCTGACGCGAACAGCACAGCCAGGGGAGCGCAGCAAATGAACAATATCAGGGGCGTTATCACGTTCATATACATCATGAAGCCCATGAAGCCTATCAGGATGACGCTAAACAGAAGCCCGCCGGTACCCAGCGAATATAGCAATATGGTCTCTATGCTCTTCCGGCTCATCCGGGTATCCGCAGAGTAGATCCTCATGTACTTTTTCAGCACGCCCATGCTCCCTCTCGTCCACCTGACGCGCTGATGCCACCAGTCGCGGAAATTGATCGCGGACTGCTCGTAGCTCCTAATAGAATAATCTATTTTCATCGGGTAATTCCCGTAGATAAGCTTCATGCCGAGGTCACAGTCCTCGGTAAGGCTAGATTCGTCAAACCCGCCTATCCTGACGAGAGCGCCCTTCCTTATGAACACGTTGGAGCCGTATATTAGATGCGTGCCCGTGATGAGCTCTGATAAAAACCTTGAAAAATTATTGATGACAGTGTATTCGTTGCCTACAAGGGTGGTAAAAAAGTTATAGTCCATGTTCCTGACCATCACCTTTCCGCCGATGCAGGCCAGTTCCGGGCTTGATACGAAATGCGCGCACGCCCGTATGAGCGCGTCCTTTTCCACGACATGGTCGGCATCATAGATACCGATGATCTCTCCCGATGCCATCTCTATACAGTTGTTTATGGAGCCGGCCTTTGAGCCGCTGTGCTCGCCGTCGTTAGGAACGGCCTTTACGTTGCAGTACTTTTCCGCGAGCCTTTTCGCTATCGCAGGAGTGGAGTCGCGGCATCTGGGGGCGACCTCATGAGCTATGATGACCTCTAAAAGGTCCTGCGGGTATCGTGACCCGATAAGGCTTTCCACACATTGCTCTAAAGTACTTTCTTCGTTAAGGGCCGGGATGATTATAGTGATAGGCAAGATACGGCTCTCCGGGACTGACGGTGTCTCGGTGGCTCTTCCCTGCCTGATAAAAACGTATGTGAATGCGGCTGTTATCAAGATGATCGCCAGCAGCAGTATATACAACGCATATGGCATCCACTGGGCGATCAACACCTGATTCACCCAGGAAGCCACGAATATGGCCGAATATACAAGGCTACCTATAGCCACGCCCATTGCTAAAAGGACGAATATCACACATACGAACACAAACTTGTTTTTCACGCCGTTCGACCTTCTGAATTATAACCTGTTGCTTCTTCGGTATAACCTATGATTTCAAGAACAAATATTTAACTATAGCCAATGTATCTCAGATGGCTTGCCGCAGGAAAATCATTCCGGGCCCGCATATCGCATAATACACTCATTAAATTAATATACAAGTATTTTAAGCATAGAGTACAGTAAATATATCGTACAAACGGGAAATAAATTTCCCCGGCAATAATGAGGGAAAAAATGAAGGAGATCGCCGAAGTAAACGCCGTAGGGCAGGAAGAGCGCGTAATGAACGTCGTTCTGGGTGTGGCGAAGAACATATCCAAAAGCGGCGAAGGAGCGCTTATCGTCATCGCAGAAAGGAGCGATATAGACGGATTATACGAGACGCACTACCCTCAGTTCACCTCATCTTATCCCGTTACGGAACAGGGCATGAACGTCGTCATAGAAAAGCTTGCCACCATAGACGGGGCAGTGATATTGACACCAAAAGGAGAGCTTGTAGCTTTCGGCGCTAGGCTCTTAAGGTCGACGACGCTGCCGGGATTCGGTACAAGGCACGCCGCGGCCTCGGGTATCACCGAAGCGATATTGAATTCGACAGGAGTCCTCATATCGGAGGAATCGAGCTGGATCAAAATATTCCAGGACGGGAGCATTATGCTCGAGATGGACTCTTCGGAGGTAAACCCGAACGTCATGGAAAAAGTGGCGGCTTTCCTTACAAGGAGCGATACGGCGCTGCTCGTTTCCGCCGGGCTGTCCATAGCCCTGCTGCAGATACAGCCCTGGTATATCGTGCTGATAGGCGGCGCATACCTGATAGTGAAATCCGCTTTTGAGACAGTGTCCTCGGTGTTGCGCGGGGCGGATAAGGTCTGACCGATCTATTCGGCCGGTTTTACATGCTTTTAAAGCCATAAGGATCATAATTAGTAGTTTATTTTTCTGGTTCGTCAGCTTCAATACATATTTTCACCACAAGGCGCACAGGGGCGAACAAGGAACACAAATTTTTAGGATATGATAACCTTAGGGATAACCTTAGGGATAACCTTAGGGATAACCTTAGGGATAACCTTAGGGATAACCTTAGGGATAACCTTAGGGATAACCTTAGGAAAAAGTCTTTTGTAAACCCTTGAGCCCTCGTGCCCTTCATAGTGAGGGGATGTTCGCTTTGTACACCTGTGATGAAAGGAAAATATCATTGTATTCCTTGCATACATGATCGGGATATCACTGAACCTGCCACACAGAATAGATCATTAAGAAAAAACCTGAGGGATCATATGCCCGCAGGGATCAATGTTTTAATTATTGGAATACCTTGAATGTCACCGACTTATTTATAAAGAAGTTCCAGATGAACACGATGAACGTCGCTATTAGCTTTGAGATCATGACGAACATGCTGGTGTCGTTAGAGAACAGGTAATGGACGAAGACGTACATTAAAGCCGTGTTCAATACAAGCCCGGTCACGGCTACCAGCGCGAACGATATGAACTGGTAGTGGACTTTTTTATAGGTATTTTTAAAATTATAGTATTTATTCAGGTAGAAGCTTATGACCATACCCAGGGTGTACGAACAAATATTCGCATACAGGTAGAACACGTTCATGAAATCGTTCAGTACGAACAGCGATCCCATGTCAGCCAGTGTCGCTATGACGCCGACGAGAAGATAGTTAAAGAATTTTTTATAGTCCGGATAGACCTTGGAGAAAGCTACGTCTGCCTTTGCTAATACGTCTGTCAACACCACACCACTCTTTTTAATGATCTTTCTATTAACGCTTGTCTGGCTATCGCTTGAGTACACAATGTACAGTTATCGGCCCGTTATATCATATCTACGAAATTTTTGAGCATTTGTAGCCCGATATTTCCGCTTTTTTCCGGGTGGAACTGTGTCCCGACCACATTTTGGGCATCGTTTGACACTATTGCCGTGAAATCTCCGCCGTATTCTGAGGAGGCAAGAGTGTTATCGCTCACTTCGGCCCTGTATGAATGGACAAAATAGACGTAGGAGCCGTCAGGTATGTCCTTTAAGATCGGGTGTTTCTTTTTGATGGAAAGGGAATTCCATCCCATGTGAGGGACTTTAAGGTTACCCGAAAACTTTGTGATACTGCCGGGGACAAGGCCGAGCCCGTCGATTATGCCGCCCTCTTCGCTTTTTTCGAAAAGCATCTGCATGCCCAGGCATACGCCCAGCAGAGGCACATCATTATTTTTTACACGGCCAAGGACTGCGTCTTTTAAGGGAGCGAACTGCCTCATAGCGCCCTCAAAAGCGCCCACGCCCGGAAGCACTATCGCGTCGGCGGACTCTATCTCGCTTATGTCCTTGCTTATGACCGATGGCGCTCCGGCATATGCCAGCCCCTTTTCCACGCTTCTCAAATTGCCCAGCCCATAATCGATTATGACGATCTTTGTCATGAGACGTGCTCCTCTTTTCTCTGAAACTTCACCAGGGGACAGATATCGATGCAGCTGCCGCATCCGTTACAATCGTCGCCGGTGGTAACTTTGTGGTTCTCTTTGGTTATAGCGTTTATGGGACACGCTCCCACGCAAACGCCGCAGCCTATGCACAGCATACCGCGGCGCACTGCTTTTTCCGCCATTCTCAGCATCGATGCGGCGGAATCCTTATCCTTCGCCCTCGCTACCATCGTGCCTGTGGCATATACCTGCAGGCTTCCGCCGTCCCGTGATACGTAAAGCACGCCGTCCATGCCCTTGACCTCTCCGAGAGGCTTGAGCATGTTCTGAAGCCTTTCCAGGTCTAGAGGCTTATCAAAGCTTCCTTCCGCTGTCGCCGAGCCGTCCTTGCAGGGCCTGTGGCCTGCGACCATCACGAAATTAAGAGTATCGACTTTATATTCGGGCTTGTTCAAAGTTATCCCGAGAGACTGCCTTAGCTCTTCCCATGGTTTCGGCAGGTTGCGCCAGCGCCAGAATCCATATGTGATATATTCTGCGGGATATCCGACCTTCTTACAATAGTCCTCGAGGAACGACGACCAGCGCGCCCACATGTCGGGATGCTCCCTCTTGACGTACTCATAGTCAGAAAGGCTCGCGCTCGGGCACAGCCAGCACCCGATACGGTCGAACCCGCGTTCATACAGAGAATTATACGGGGCTTTTTCCCTGAAAAGGTATAGCCATATATGAAGGGCGGTCCAGTTCTGTATGGGTGATGCGCTTATCTGGTTCGTGACCCAGGGGTTCTGCCATATCCTCTGGCTTTTAGCCCTTATCTCCGACTCATACCTGCGCTGCCCTATGAAAGTCAGGCAGCCGTCAGCGTAACTACCTTCTATCAGGTTCGTAATGGGGCCAAGCTTGCATACCTTGCAGCACCACCTGGCCTCCACGGACGGAGGGCCGAAATTCGGCGCCGCGTCCCAGAATGACTCGGCCTCGGCGGTCTTTAGCTTAAGCCCGTATTTTTCCACGACATCATACACGTTCTTCGTCGTTTCAGGGAATTCGAGGCCCGTATTGATATAAAGTATATCAAAGCCGGTGATAGCTTTTTGCACAAGCAATAATGTCGCAAGGCTGTCCTTGCCGCCGGAGTATGATACCGCTACAGGAAGCCCGTATTTATCAACGGCCTTCCTGACAAAGTTGACAGCCTCTCCCTCTAATGATCCTAAATAGTTATTATTAGCTTCTATGGCGTCGTCCCAGGTCTGGCCCCCCATTAGTATCGGGGACTCGTCGTACCCGTTCCACCTTACTTTAACGGCGACGCCTCGTTTTCTCTGCTTCATGTCCTCGCCGGCCATCTTCGCGCGGCCTACGGCGATGGGCCTTCCCTCTAAAAGGACGATGACCTCGTCGTCTATCTTAATATCCGGGTCACAGTCCACCACACCCGGCCCCAGAAGGTTGGAACTTCCCAGTAAGGGTTTTTCCGCCCCCTTATCCGCTATGACGAAGCCTTTCTTGACCTCCATCTGCCTTGCGGCGAAAGCACGCGGCATGAACATCCATTTAAGGCGTGACGGGTCGAAACGTATCGCTCCGAACATGCGGCCGTCTACGTATATCTCGTCGAGCCTGTCCTCGTAAGGGGCCTTATTCAGCACTACAAGCTTATCTTTCGGGATAAGCCCGGAGTGGCCGAACGCGTCTTCGGCGGCGGAGTTGATAAGATCGATGTCATAGGGGAAAGCGGGGCGTATGTCGCCGGGCGGGGTGCAGTCTACATATCTCGCTGCAGAACCGCATTTAGCGCACTTTTTTCCCAGCAATGGAACATTACACTCATCGCACCAGTACAGGGTAAGCTTTCCAAGATAGACGTGACTCATAGCTGTGGAGAATGAGGAATACATATTATATTAACTTTTATGTATCGTGTCCTGCATATCGTGCCAGGATATAACATATGTTTGAAGTGAAAATTCAGTGTGCGTATATAAGTATTTTTGTAGTTAATATTTTTACTACTATTAGCTTATTTATATTCGAGTGTAGTTAGTCAAATTGCTGATCGAATATACAGTCCATAAAGGATGATATATCATGGCAGAAGATGGGGCTGACAAGGATATCGCTCTGGCTGATCATGATGATACTCGCGTTTTTTGCGTAGATCAGCCTTATTTTATTTTAGTCCTTCTCCGATTTGGGATGATGTGTTTACCCGCAATCCGAAAGGAACAACACGAAGAACATCACCTTAAAAAATCAATGACCTTATTTTTTACATTTGAAGATCAGGTAGAGCGGATAGTTGTACATTTCATAGTATCGCCTCGGGTACTTTTCTTTCCACTCGGGAAGAGGCCTGGGCTCGACCATCCTGTCGATATCAAAGCCCGCATCCTTTAAAGCGTTAAAATAGTCGTCCACAGTATAATGATAGCTGATGCAACGGCCATCGCCTTCCTCGATGTATTTTGACCAGGGCGGGATATATTCCCTGATCGCGTGATTAAAGTAGCGCAGCTGGAACACGGCGTACTTATCCGCGCCGGCATAATCGATGAGAGGGTATTGTGCCGTGTAGAAAGGATGTACCACGCTTAAAACGAACATGCCGCCGTCCTTTAGCAGGCGGCGAACCTGCCGGAACGCGTTTTCGATGTCGGCGACATAATGCATGGACGTAGAAGAAAATACGACATCAAACCGGTCCCCTTTTAAAAAACCCAGGTCTGATATGGAGCCCATGATAAGCTCTAGGTCCTGTCCTTCCATGGAGGCTTTTTTATGCGCGATCCCCAGTGAGACTTTTGAGATATCGACACCTACCACCTTCGCTCCCCTTCGGGCGAGCTCGACAGTATAATCGCCGCCGCCGCATCCGAGGTCCAGTGCCGCCTTACCGGAAATATCGCCGAGCAGGCGCATAACTACGGGCTTCTCGATCATTTCGGAGTAGGAAAATGTGTCTGACTTGAATTTATCGTACGCAGATGCCATCTCGTCCCAGGACTTTGATATTTTATTCTCTATCTCCCTATAACCCATCATAATATATTTCAGGCTGATAGACATTAAAGTTGACACATAGATACGTGAGATAAGATGATAGTCGGAATGTCGGATAATGGCCGGACAGTAGAGCTTTATCTCAGGGACAGGCTTGAGGTGCGGCTTCCGGAAAGCCAGGTATCCGGGTATATCTGGGAGTTCAAGGAGATGGAAAATTCCTGTGTAAATTTGATCGACAGCGTATATGTGGAGCGGGGAGCATCGAGATTTAACGCGCTTGGAGAGCGTTCATGGTATTTTTCCCCCGCCATGATCGGCGAATGCGAGCTCGTGTTCTACCTTTACCGACCGTGGTCAAAGCCGTCCCCTGAGTTCAAAATAAAGGTGAAAGTAAAATAGGACCATAAATGGGGGAAAAAGAAAAGAACAAGCAGGTATACAGGGTTTATTGAATGTTTTTACACCTGATTATGTAGAAAGTTATATATAGAAGTGTAATCTCATAATAGAACACGACAAGAGGTCGAAATAGTATATAAGTAAGCTAAAATCCAGTTAGCATTTATAAGCACTTATATATGGGATTCCATGGCCATTATACGAAAATACGGCAATGTCGACCTCATCATAGTCGAAACTTATATATAGAATCACAAGCACATATGAACCAGACTTCGAGTTACACCTAATATTTAAGGAGGTTTAAATTTGGCACAGCAACAAGGTCAACCAGTTATAATTTTAAGAGAGGGCTCCACCAGGACGAGGGGCCGCGACGCTCAGGGCATGAACCTGATGGCCGCGAGGGCCGTAGCAGAGGCAGTAAGGACGACACTGGGTCCGAAGGGAATGGACAAGATGCTCGTCGACTCGCTCGGTGACGTCGTAATCACAAATGATGGTGTGACCATCCTTAAAGAGATGGACATCGAACACCCGGCTGCAAAGATGATCGTAGAGATAGCCAAGACCCAGGATGATGAAGTGGGCGACGGCACGACCACCGCAGTAGTTCTCGCAGGCGAGCTGTTAAAGAAGTCCGAGGGACTGCTCGACCAGGACGTCCACCCGACCGTCATCGCTCACGGCTACAGGCAGGCAGCCACCAAGGCAAGGGAGATATTAGAATCACTTTCATTCCCGGTAACCTTAAAGGACGAGGGGCTCGTCAAGAAGTTCACGATCACCGCGATGACCGGCAAGGGCGCCGAGGCAGTAGGCGAGAAGCTCGCTGACCTGTGCGTAAAGTCGGTAAAGGCAGTTGTCGACGAGAGCGGGAACGTGGATGTCGACGACATAATGGTCGTAAAGAAGGTCGGAGGCACCATAGGTGACTCAGAGCTTATCGAAGGCATCGTCATAGACAAGGAAAGGATCCACCCGAACATGCCGAAGACAGTCAAGAACGCAAAGATCGCGCTGCTCGACTGCCCGATGGAGATCGAGAAGACCGAGATCGACGCAAAGATCGAGATCACCAGCCCGGACCAGTTACAGTCGTTCCTTGACCAGGAAGAGAAGATGCTCAAGGACATGGTCGAGAAGGTCAAGAAGATCGGCGCAAACGTCGTATTCTGCCAGAAGGGCGTCGACGACCTCGTACAGCACTACCTTGCAAAGAGCGGAATTCTCGCAGCACGCCGTGTAAAGGAGTCCGACCTCAAGAAGATCGCCAAGGCCACCGGAGCCCGCGTCAGCACAAGCATCGACGAGCTCGCAAAGGAGGACATCGGTGTCTCAGGACTCGTAGAGGAAAGAAAGATCGGCGACGAAGCAATGATCTTCATAGAGAAGTGCAAGGACCCGAAGGCAGTCAGCCTCATACTCCGCGGCGGAACGGAGCACGTAGTCGACGAGCTTGAGCGCGCAGTCCATGACGCTCTCCGTGTCGTAGGCGTAGTCGTAGAGGACAAGAAGTACGTCGTAGGCGGCGGAGCATGCGAGATCGAACTGGCCCTGAGGCTTAAGGAGTACGCATCCACAGTCGGCGGCAGAGAGCAGCTCGCCATAGAGGCGTTCGCCGAGGCAATGGAGGTCATCCCGAGGACACTTTCGGAGAACGCAGGACTTGACCCGATAGACGCGCTCGTATCCTTAAGGAGCAAGCACGAGGGCAAGAACGCCATGAAGACCGCGGGCATCAACGTGTTCACCGGTGAGTCTGTCGACATGAAGAAAGAGGGCGTAGTCGAGCCGTTAAGGGTAAAGACCCAGGCGATCAGCGGTGCCTCAGAGGCGGCCATCATGATCCTGAGGATCGACGACGTCATCGCCGCAAGCAAGCTGTCCGGAGGAAGGGGCGGCGCACCGGGCATGGGTCCGGGCGGCATGGGCGAGATGGACTTCGGAATGTAAATACCTACATTCCTTCTCCTTTTTTCTTTTTTACAACGATCTTTTTGATCTCTTGATCTTCTACTAAGGGAACAGATCATTTTGTAATAATATTCAGGTATATAACCGCTAATAAATCAAAATACTATTAAGTACTTACTTACTTGACTTGTTATTGCCCATGAAGCGTATTATTTCCGTCTTGTTACTGCTCTTTATATTCGCGCAGTTTTCCGCAGCTGACGCAAGAAACGATATTGCCATATCCTGCGATATCGTCATACCGTCGTCGTTCCCCGTTACCAAAAGCTCGACGACTGCCTATGACAGCGATATGAGAGCCGTCGATATAAATGATGGTAATATCCAGATACAGAAGCAATATAATGGCGCGATATATGTCGCCATACCTTCTGCGACATCCGGGGCGGCACTAATGAGCTTTTATGATCAGGCAAGCGGCATATTTTTCCGGAACAATACGATGATAATACCGTTAAAGAGCGATAACGGAGAGCATGTGGCCAACCTTATCATGGCTACGGAAGATCTGACGAACAAGGGGTATGGCTATTATGGGCGCGTTACCGGGATCGAACTTGATACAAAAGAGAAGGCCATCGAGTATGGTGGTGATAACTTTTCTGCATGGTCTGCCCTTTATCTTAACTGCTTACCGGAGACGGTGAATTTTAAAGTGGGATATTTTAATGAAAATAAGATAATGGATGCATTCCATTCCGGCGGCAAGTTATCAAATGTGACAGACATTGAGCTGATGGTCGATATATCTTACAGTCCCGCTAAAGACGCATACCCGATAAGCTACGCGCTCGTATCCATAAAAACGGACTATAGTCCCGATGATAACTTTTCCGTATATCGCTACAAGGAAGGAAACGTCATACAATTGTCTTCGGGTAAATTCATCAACGATACCGGGGGTATGATCATATACCAGGCCATGTCTAACGAGCCGGGGACCATAGTCCTCGCGGGTAAAAAGTCTACGAAAGAAGACGGTATGAGTGACACCGGGGCCAATATCGCCGACGTTCTTATTTTTGGGACTATCATTTCCATTTTAATCGCATTTCTTGCCTTAATATTAAAAAAAATGGCTAATAAATAAGAACAAAAAGTTAATGATACTTAGGATTGAAACACAAGCTAATACGTTATAGATCTAAGTTTTAAAAGAGGTTAACAATGAAACATGATATACTTTATAAACCAGTCTACTCGCTCCTGAAGGTGTACCTTGAGCCCGAGGAGTCAGTTATGGCTGAAACGGGTGCCATGGTGACAATGTCTCCCAACGTTGAGATAAAGACCGCGGCAAGAGGTGGATTATTTTCTTCTTTAAAGAGATCGATGATAGGAGGAGAGTCATTCTTCCAGAACACTTTCACAAGCAGAGGCGGGCCGGGAATAGTAACGTTCGCGCCGCCATACATGGGTGACGTGCAGCACATACCCATAAGCGGTGACTGGTTCACTCAGGGCGGAGCGTATCTTGCCTCAAGCCAGGGACTTGTGATCGATACTAAATTCCAGGGCCTTAAAGGACTGATGTCGGGCGAAGGGCTTTTCTTCCTTAAGATATCGGGAAGCGGCGAACTGTTCATATCGTCATTCGGCGCGATCCACGAGATAGAGCTTGATCCGGGACAGGAAATAAAGGTGGACACAGGAAACCTCGTAGCTTTCGAGCAGGGTATCACGTACACCGTAGAGAGAGTAGGGGGACTAAAGTCCACATTCCTGAGCGGCGAAGGGCTTGTCACAAGGCTGAGAGGGCCTGGAAAGGTGCTTCTGCAGACCAGGAACTCGAGCAGCTTTGTCAGCTGGCTGTACCCGATGCTCCCGATACCGAAGAACTAAGGGTCCGTAGATCCTTGATTCTTCAAATTTTTTTATATAGCCTGACAAAATATTTTAAAAGTCTTACTCCGGGCATCTCACTTTCCAGACTTCATTTTCCTAAAGCTCTTATCCCGTATATGTTGATCCTGTCGGCAAACTCTCTCAAAGAACTGCTATCCGTAGCGTTCTTTAAGGTTATTGCGATGCCGAACCGTTCATCGAGCTTGATGTGCATGGAATATACATTACCTCCCGGACCGTATTTGGCCGTCTCCCATGCCGGAAGGTCTTTATAAAAGTATGTCCGCGCATGTCCGTCGGCATTGTCATAAATAAACCCCGTATTAAAGATACTGTTCCATATGATGCCCTTTCCCCCGGAATCGTATATAAGTACGTTCACCGTACCATTACCGCTTTTCTTTGTATAGTTCCCGCATGCGAAAGTGAACGGCTGAGGGTAGTTATCAGCATAAGAGCCGGTGCTGTTATCCAGTGACCATCCGTTTGGCGGGACCGGTAAAAGCTTTAACATCGAAGAAGGTTCCGTGAGCGAGATATTTTCACCGGCCATATCATCCTGAGAGCCCGGGATAAGTAACAGATCGACCTCAGGAATGCCGCCGGGGAAAAGTATCCATATTGCCCCCAGTATGGCGGCAGTGACCATCAATGCTACGATAATGGCCTTAGCGATAGATGGGATCCGTTGCGGGCTCATGGCTTGCACAATAGATTGTTGATATTCTATATTTATATACTTAATTAATTATAATTAATGCCTGAAGCAAAAATATTGATCGCAAAATAAAGCTGAACGGCCTCCGGCACCATGTTCTGCCATAATGTCAACTATAGGCGATTTTAAAAAGATTAATATATTATTATTTACTATATTTATATAATAATATGTTATAATAGCGCCTGCCATACAAAAGATAACAAGATCTGGAGATGTATTTGTTGAAAATCGCGGTCCTTAAGGATGAAAAAATGGATTATTGTAAAGAAGCCCCATTTCATCCCGGTAATGATTATCCTGAATACCCATTTAATGACTTCACAGCGCAAAACACGGCCTATGAGGGGGTAAGGAAACTTTTCTTTATGATGGGATTGGACAAAGAAAATTATGGAAAAGTGTCGTGGAACCCGCTCGGGGAAACGATCAAACCCGGAGATAGCGTGGTGATCAAGCCCAATCTTGTCATTGAAACCAATCCCGTAGGAGGTATGGAGTGCACAATAACGCAAGGCCCGATAATCAGGGCTGTACTTGATTATGTATATATTGCCTTAAAAAACAAAGGCAGCATAACAATAGGCGATGCGCCCATCCAGAACGCGGATTTTGAAAAACTGGTCAGTATCACGGGATTAGACACTATTGCGAGCTATTATGATAAAAATTCGGACATCAAGGTCAGTATAGTGGACCTTAGAAAAGAAAAGGGGCGTATAACAAGGACAGGCGGAAGAAAAAAAGAAGAGCTTACGGGAGATCCGCTAGGCTATTCGATAATAGACCTGAAGGATGATTCGGAACTTTTCGAAATATCTAAAGACTCGCACAGGTTTAGAGTGTCTGAATACGATAAGAATGAAATGATAAAACATCACGATGAGAATAAAAATGAGTATTGTATCTCGAACACTATCCTGAAAGCAGACGTGATAATCAACCTTCCCAAGCTAAAAACTCACGGAAAAACAGGAATGACCTGCTCGCTGAAAAATTTTGTAGGCATCAACGGTCACAAAGATTGGCTTCCCCACTACAGGGCCGGATCAAATGAGGAAGGCGGAGATGAATACATACACAGGGACCTCCGCAAAAGCCTTTATAAAAGACTTCAGGAAGAAATGATCTGCACACCGAATATGTTTTTTTCTATGCCCATGAGAATGGCTAACGTCCTTATCGATTTAAGCTCAAAGATACTCCCCTATAGTGACGTGCATTTACACGGTATGTGTTACGTAAACGATACCCTGCCCCGGACTATCTCGGACCTGAACAAGATAGCAATATATTCCGACAAAAACGGCGTGATGCAAAATACGCCGCAGAGAAAGACGTTCATCGTAGTCGACGGGATCGTATCGGGAGAAAAAGATGGCCCTGTAAAACCGTGTCCAAAGAAATGCGGCATACTGGTCGCCGGCCAAAATCCGGTTGAAGTGGATATCGTTTGTAGCCGCATTATGGGATTTGATTATAAGAAGATACCCATGTTCAAATATGCGATAGGATCAAAAAGATACAGGTTGTTCGGTAAACCTGATGATATCAAAGTTATCCTGTACAACGATCGAAGCGTTAACGATCATTACCTTTCTTTTAACTGTGATTTTGAGCCCCCGACAGGATGGAAAGGGCATATTGAATATGACGGGGATAGTATCGTAAAAGAGGGATCGATGCCTGAAGGGAAATACGGACGGGCAATGGATCAATCGAAAGAAAATAAAAAAGAGACCTTAATAGAATAAGGTACGATTAAAAAAATTAAAGAGAAGACTCGTCGAAATTAAGAGTTCCGGTGAATACCGTTTCGGCGCTGCCTTCCATGTAAGCGATATCGTGCTCAAAGGATATTTTTAGCTCTCCGCCTACGGTCTTAACGACCGTAGAATCGCGAATGAAGCCTTTACGCCTCGCGACTGCAGCCGCTGCCACTGATCCTGTGCCGCAGCTTAATGTCTCTCCCTCGACACCTCTCTCGTATGTCCTTACCCTCAGGTTGCCCATCTCACGGGAAACAAAATTGACGTTCGCACCTTTAGGGAATATCTTATCATATCGTATCTGAGGTGCGATAGACATCAGTCCCGGGTCGTTAATATCGTCCACGAAGATCACTGCATGAGGGACGCCCGTGTTCACCGCGGAAACCTCATATCCGTGCAGCGGCACGTTTATTAAGTCGCCCATTCCCGTGGCAGGTATCTTTTTACGGTCGAACAGTGGTTTACCCATGCAGACCTTGACCAGTTTCTTGCCATTTTCCACCCTTGCCTCTATCTCAAGGATGCCCGCCATAGTCTCGACTTTGGTCTTTCCGGTTGAGATATGGCCCACATCGAACGCATATTTTGCGAAGCACCTTATCCCGTTGCCGCACATCTCGGCTTCGGAGCCGTCCTCGTTGAATATTCTCATGCGAAGGGGAGCGCCCCTGCCTGAGCTCGAGAGGAACAGGACACCGTCGGCACCTATGCCGAAGCGCCTGTGACAGTATTTCTTCGCGAAAGCGGATTTCTTATCATCCGGTATCTTGTTCTCAAACTCGTCCACCAGGATGAAATCGTTACCGTTTCCGTGAAGTTTGGTGAATTTTATCTCGGTCATAGTAATCTACCGGGTATTATCTGATTCTGCAGGAGGTCATCATAAGTCTCGCGCTTGCGTATGAGGTCCGCTTTGCCCTCGTGCACGAGCACTTCCGCACATCTTGGCCTTCCGACGTACTGCGAGCTCATGCAGAAACCATATGCTCCTGCGTCAAGCAGGGCGATGATGTCGTCCTTTTTGATCTCCGGCAGCTTTCTGTCCTTTGCAAGTATGTCGCCGGTCTCGCAGATCGGGCCTACGACCGTATAGGTATCGGCGGCGGTCCCGTCAGCCTTGTTAGCCACGACGACCTCATGGTATGAGTCGTACATCGCGGGCCTTATGAGAAGGTTAAAGCCGACGTCTGTGCCTACAAAGTTCTTGTAGGCCTTTTTCACTGTGTTGACATGAGCGAGAAGGATCGTCGTATCGGCAGTGATGTACCTTCCGGGCTCTATGTGCAGCTCGGGGTTTATGCCGAGCTTTGCGCATCTTTCCCTGAATATAGGGAGTACAGCGTCAGCCCAGTCCTGGGGTGTCGGTGCCCTGACATCTTTCTGGTAAGGAATGCCGAGACCTCCGCCGATGTCCACGAACTCGAGGTCGATAAAGCCGGAGATGGCTTCCACCAGGTCCATCATCTTCGACATTGCCTCTGCGAACGGGGATATCTCCAGTATCTGGGAGCCTATGTGACAGTGAATGCCCACCGGGTTCACGCCGGGAAGCTCTTTTGCCTTTTTATAGGTGCTTACTATCTCCTGGCTCGGTATGCCGAACTTGGAAGTCTTTAGCCCTGTCGCGAGCTTGGGGTGCGCGTCAGCGGAAACGTCCGGGTTCACGCGGAAAGCTATCTTGACCTCTTTGCCAAGCCTGCTTGCGATCCCTGACAGCGATATAAGCTCATCATGGGAGTCTACCGAGACCATGACGCCGGAGTTGACCGCATATTCGAGCTCTGCGTCCGTCTTTGAGTTTCCGGTAAAGAGTATCTTCTCAGGAGGGATCCCCGCTAAGCGGGCCAAGTATATCTCTCCGTCGGAAAAAGCGTCAGCGCCTGCGCCCTCCCGCGCGAGTATGCGCTGCACAACTATGTTATTGTTGGACTTTGCCGCGAAATAGATGTGAGCGTCAGGGAAAGCCTTTTTAAATCTCCCGAAATTGTCCCTTAGCCTGTCCTCGCTGGTTATGTACAGAGGAGTGCCGTACTCGCGGGCAAGCTCTACGGTATCCATGCCGCCTATGTGAAGGTGGCCGTTCTTTACCTCAAGGTGGCCGGGTATCTCAAAGTTTTTCATAGTTTTTTCATCCTCTCTACTGCCTCGTTAATGCGCCCGACGGATTTTGTCAGCGAGAACCTCACATAGCCCTCTCCGTATTTACCGAACCCGATACCCGGAGTGGCCACGATGCCCGCCTTATCCAGAAGGTACTTTGCGTAGCCGATAGAGTCGTTTCCTTTCGGCACCGGCGCCCATACGTAGAAGGTCGCCTTCGGCTTCGGCATGTCTATGCCCAGCGCCTTAAGGCCTACGAGCAGCGCGTCCCTTCTTTCCTGATAAATGTTATTCATCTTCGCGCTGAACTCGTCGGAGCGCTTCAGCGCGTCTATGGCCGCCATCTGTATCGCGAGGAATGCGCCGGAGTCGACGTTCATCTTGACCTTTCCGAGCCCTGCGACAATGTCCGCATTGCCCACGGCGAAGCCTATGCGCCATCCCGTCATATTGGATGTCTTTGAAAGCGAGTGCAGTTCGATGCAGCAGTCCATGGCGCCCGGCATCTCGAGAATGCTGGGAGCCTTATAGCCATCGTATCCCATCTCGGAGTAAGCGTTATCATGGGCTATGACGATGTCGTTGTCCTTACCGAAGTCTATGACCTCGCGGAAGAAGCTTTTATCCGCAACGGCCCCTGTCGGGTTGTTAGGATAGTTGACGAACATCAGGTTCGTGTTCTTGATGACCTCTTTTGGTATCTTTGAGAGGTCCGGCTTGAAGCCGTTCTCCGAGAGAAGCGGCATGTCGTAAGGCTTACCGTCTGCAAGTATCGTGCCGATAGAGTATACGGGGTAAGCTGGATTGGGACAGAGTGCATATTCTCCCGGGTTCACAAAAGCGAGGGGGATATGAGCAACTCCTTCCTTAGAGCCTATGAGAGTGATTATCTCTTTCGTAGAGTCGAGCGTCACGCCAAAGCGGGCCTTGAACCATTCCGCGACCTCGCCCCTGAAAACGTTAGATCCCGAGTACGAGGGGTATTGATGAGTCTCGGGGTCCTTGACCGCCTTACACAATGATTCGATGACATAATCGGGTGACGGCAGGTCAGGGTCGCCTACGCCCAGGTCTATGATGTCTACGCCTTCTTTGATCTTTTGCTGTTTCGCCCTGTCGACCTCTGCGAAGAGGTAGGGTGGTATTGAGTTAATCCTGTTCGCGTACATAACCATTATTAAGTGACTCCTATGAACGTTATACGGTATCCGAAGACACCCGGTAACTTATAAGGATATAGGTATAAATAAATGTGTTTGTGACACTCACATATTTATACATAAATCTTTAGGGTATGGACGGTAATGGTTAAAAAGCGCCTTTAAAATCCCTTTTAGCAGCTGATAACATATCCTAGGCGTTCAGAGAACATTTAAGCATGTTTCGAATTATCGCTCTATTTTTAAAAAAATATTCATCGGAGATATTTATTATCATATTAACAAGATCGAGACTGACATATTATTCTTTATCATTTTTCACAGAGATAATGCAGCCAGTGATCCCTGACTACAGCCAGTTTACTTTCCTCGATCTCTCTTCCGTCATTCTGCGAATATATCCTGATGTTCTTAAAACCGGCTTCATGTAATTGTTTTATCTGCTCGCCGGGATAGATATAATACAAATTTAGACTGAAACTGCGGGTCCCGTCATTGATGACTGCAAACTTGCTATTCTTCAGGTCATTAAAAGGTTTATTCCTCGCCCTTAATATTAAATGAAACGCGATCTCCCGGGCCGTCAAGAAGGGATCGATCGAAAACTTGAACTTATAGAGGTCTTCGATGTAGTTAAGATTATGTGAGGAGAAAAAGAAATAACCGCCTTTCTTACAGATGCGGTTGATCTCCCGCAATGCATTAATGCGATCTCCATGCGAGATACAATCAAGGCCGTTAAAACTAAAAAGTATAAAGTCGAACTCTTCATCCCTAAAGATCCTCATGTCCCTTACGTCACATAGCTGAAAGGAACAATTTTTGAGATCTTTAAAATCTTCATTACACCGGTCTATCATGCCCCGGGAATAATCTATGCCGACATATTCTTCCGCAAGCCTGCCAAAATAGTGAGTCGTACGACCTGCACCTACGCCCAGATCGAGCATTTTCATTTTAGGTAATTTATCTTCAAATTTACATATTATGGATAGTTCAGGTTTATCAAGATAATAATATTTAGAAAATATCTCTACGATTTTCTGGCGCTCATAAACGCTCTTGTTGGACATAATATAAGTATATACAATATTAAATATAAATATATATTTATAAAAAAAATAATTCCTATTTGTATTCGGGGACCATTGTTTAAAGATACTCGAAAGATCATACACAAATTTATTTAATGCCTAGTATAGATAAGGGATGGCCGTACGTCAAATTAATTATGAAAACTTCCATCCGTTGCCTTTTTATAGATGTCGATGGTCCTTTTGGATATATTTTCCCACGAAAGATCTGTGTTTAGCTTTTTATATGCGTTTTCCCCCATCCGCTTTCTAAGGCCCCTGTCTTTTAACAGTTTAATAATGGCTGCCGCCAGGGCTTCCGGGTTCCCGGGCTGAATGACCAGGCCGGTAATACCGTCATCCACTATTTCCGATAAGGCCCCGACATCAGTGACAACGACCGGTTTTTTAAACCCGTATGCGGTAGAGACTACCCCGCTCTGCGACGCATCTATATAAGGAAGGGCTACCACGCTGCATCTTTGAAAGATCTCTGCCCCCTCCTTGAACGAAATATGATGGTTATACACAATAAACCGGTCCCTGTTGACCATCATATCCTCGTATTTCTTAAAGTCCTCGCCCGTGCCCGCTATGACGATCCTGGCATCCGGTATCTCCTTTGTTATCAAAGGCTCGGCTTTTATCAAATACTCAAGCCCCTTATATTCATATATCCTCCCGAAAAACAGGATAGTGTTGTCCTCCTCTTTGATATCATCGTTCAGGTGGACCATGAACGGCTCGATATTATGCGGCCCCATAGGTATGGAGTGCACCTTATCCGACGGCTTATACTGCGCATCTACGATGATCTGTTTTAATTTTTCCCCGTGGACCAGTATCTCTTCGGAAGACCTCAACAGATAATGCAGCGGCATCGGCTCCCAGAATTTTTTCTCGCCGGTATGAGGCTTCACATCATGGAAGGTAGTGACCATCCGATACCTTTTCAGGAACGGCACAAAAAAAGCCAGTATAGGGCTTCCGATCTGAAAATGTATCACGTCGGGTTCATATTTTCTTATTTTTCTCATGACCCTGTAGAAATCGAATAAAAATCTGCTTAACTTTATCGGATCATATATCGGGCCCGACCTGGAAAGGACGTTAATGTCCACGCCTTCGCCAACTATCCCAAAATGCTCCTCCGGTATAGTCTTACCCATAGTATAGAGTACAAGCATTGTAGAATCATTTTTAACAAGATTATTTGATAACTGGATCTGATAATCGATAAAATTTCCAATGCTTACGATTTTCAAGCTTATCACCTGGCACATGTTTTCAATCTTGTAGCATATAATAATTTAAATTTATTTATATTTATAATTTTATTTTTAGCTCATACAGCTTTTTTGAAAGATCATATATCCGGGAATAATTTTTTTCATAATTATATTTTTTAGTCAGTTTACCGCCATAACCGGATTTTACGGAATTGATATTTTCCATGTCCGTGTTCTTTTCCTCTCCGATGTAAAAACCGCCGAAATCGAACTCGTTTATACCTTTTTCTTTAGCGTAGTTCATCGCTTCCCAGTCGATCAGCTTATCCGTCTCGCTGATCAGTCTGGCAGTTTTTTTATCGACTTCAAAACGTTTTGATGCGCCTATCAGCGACCGTATATGACCCTCATCTTCCAGGAAGTGCGTACCGACGATAATATCGCCTTCATACTCTGCCACAAACAGCGTACCGTGCGATCTCAGGAAATCAACATCAATGAAGTCATCAGGAAGGCCTTTTTGTTTCCTGAAGGACCTGTTAACCTCTACGAACTTTTCATAGTCCTCGTTTATTTTTATTTTGACGCCGGCCTTCTTTGCCCGGTTTATTGACTTTTTACAATGGGAGTGGAAAACATCTCTCCATATGGTATCAAGGTCCTGTGTCAGATCCATGGTCAACGTCGCCGTCTCGCTCCTTCGAAAACCTTCGGCATCCACATTGTTCTTGCATGAATAAAACACGACACTGTCATATCCCTTTACGTCAAAAGGATGATCGCTGAACCAGACGTCTTTCCTCTTGAACATGTAGATGTTCCTGTCAAACTCTAATATTTTGATCACCGCCTTACGTAGCTATATTTTCAGAGATGCCCGGCGCCTCTGGAATGTATTTAAACACGCCCTTAGCAGGTTAGCGTTCATGCCGCCAATATACGGGAGTATATCGGTCCTGGGACTTACTTCGGGATATTCCCCTATGCTTGAAGCGAATTTGAAACCGACGTTAAATTTAGAGATAAATTTCAACAACCGGTCCATGTTATCGATAAAATACGGGTCGCACATACATGGGGAGTGAAGACAAATATGGAACAGTGGCAGTTTTTGCCGGTAATATTCCAGAAAGCAGGACCTGAGCCATGAAAGCCCGATCAGAGGGATTATCTCGGGATTGACACTGGCCCCCATAAATGTCTGAGAAATGGGCATGATCAGGATAGGAAGGTCGCCATTTTCCTGATAGTCCGGGCCGGGACGGTAAGGCATGCAAATACGAGGCAGTCTCGACCAGTCGTAATGGCCTGACACTTTATGAGCGGGCGCGGAACATTCGTGAGAAAATCCGGACTTTATTAAAGCCCGGATCGTATCATCATTGATTGACCAGCGGCCTGCGACGAAGACTTTTGGCCCTGTTCCCAGTGAGTCAGAGATAAGATCTTTCCCGACCCTTATCATATCGAGCTGTTCATTATAAGGATAATCTTTCAGGACCGTGGAGTCGGAGGATGTGTCACATTGCCTTCTTAAATATGAATCACCGACGGTATATTTTTCACCGTTTATTTCAAAATCTCCCCAGCCGGGATGTATATGCAGCCCTATTTCATGGCCTGTTCCCGCTGGAAAATATTCGACGACTTCCGGCATGACCGCAAATGTCACTTTAGCCCCATACCTATCCGCGACCTTTATTAAGTTCGGGACGCCAAGGCTTACGCCTTCCTTTACATCCTTATCGTAAATCACCGTATTGTTTTTCGTTCTGCCGAACTCAGTATGGCAAACTATTATAACGTCCAATTAATACCCCCGGCCTTTATCCGCTGATCCTGCCGACATATGATCCGAGATCATTAAACAGGTCCCGTCTCAAGTCAGGTAAAAAAATTACCGGAAAATATCACAGGGACCATTTTGACAAAATCTTTTTTATTTTTATAATATTTATAATTTTGTATTAATATAATATATTAAATTTGAAAAACTAATTACTGCTTTGGAAAATTAATATTTTAGTAATAATACAAATAAACATTTTTTAAGAGTAAATATCGATATTTTATAGATATATTCAAATTATCAGTAAAAATTTGTTTAATTACATTTAATAGTATCTCATTGCCTGATGATCATATCGCCAAAAATATAAGAATAACAGATACAAATAAAAAAGAGTTTTTACTATCCATCAACGAATACTGGATAACAGGACTATAGATCCTCTATGGTGACCCAGTCCACATATTCGATGTTGACCCTGTTGCCATATCCATCCGGCACGTTTTTACCTACCCAGTTATTGAAATAAACGTACATCGGGTCCTGTGGAAGGTCAGTGAAAGACGTCCATATGAGATCGCCATCAATATAGAATTCTACACGGTCACCATACCAGTCATAGCCATAGATATGATAATCTGCCCCGGGATCAAAAGGAAGATCATAAAGTTTTTGGGTCTTTTTATAATTATACCAGGTGGTGAACATGGCAGTTGTCCCGCCATGGTCATTCTTTAATAACTCTATATCTATCTCATTGTGCCTGTTTGACTTCGATGGCCAGAGGTAACTATAGAAAGTCAGGAATGTGCCTGGTGTCTGGTCGACCATAATTGCAGCCCTGTACTTTCCATGGTAGAACAGGTCGTTAGATTTGATCTCCCCACCGGTCCGATCCGATATGCATGACCGGAGAACAAGCTTTCCGTTCGATCCCCACACGTTAGGCCGCGTAAACGTCGTCTTGAGAAAATCGGAATCTGGCGTGTAGGAAGATATTGTCCAGGTCTTACTATCAAGTGATGTAAAATTATCATAAAGTACATAATCGTACAACATTTCAGGCGATTTTATTTTCAGTGACATCAGGTCACAGGAGAATATTGTATTATCGATCGGCACCAGGTCGGACCCTGAAAGATTTAGAAAGGGCCGTGCAGTAGCGGATGACCATACATTGCCCCCCATGGCAGTTGAATTATAATATAGCATAGGGTTTTGTGAGGCAACCACAAGAAATGCAAGTGTTACCACCAGTATCGCCGAGACAATTAAAAATATTCTGTCCATTATAAATTACCAAATATAAAAAAGCAACTACGCATATTTTAATTTTTGCACGTTTTTATCATGCTAGACGATTGATGATAAAACAATTAGAATTAAATCGATATAATCGGATATACTTAGACATTAATGGGATTAAGACGATCCTGCATCAGGATCGTTAAGTTCCTTAACAAAATATTTAAAAATAGATCTTTCTCGAAATATCCCGTTTGTCTCGAGTAAAATTTTATTTATTAATGTTCATTCCAGCACAAATGTTCGGGAATAAAACTGTGTGAACGGTCTTAACCAATTTATTTTTTATTATCTTCGGGGAATATGAGCCCGCGATATTTTTAGAACATGGAATTATATCGAAACAGGAAATTTATTTTTTAACCGATAGAAATATACATAATAAAAAATATTAAATATTATATAATTAAAATTAATAGTATATTTGATATTATGCAAAAGACATTATCCGATTCATTACAGAACATAGTCAAAGGCACTGCCATCATCTTTATCGGTGTTTTCATATCCCTGATGTTAAATTTTATCATAAGGATAATACTCGTCAGGTCTACAACGCAGGATGAGTACGGGATATATACCCTGGCTATCACGCTTGTCACGATGACGTCCACCCTATCCATGCTGGGCCTTGACGAAGGCGCTGCCAGGTTCATAGCGTATTTTACCGGAAAATCGGATAATTCGAACGTAAAAGATATAATTTACACTTCGATCAAACTGGTACTGATAACAAGCATCGCATCCACAATGATATTTTTTATTTTTTCTGAATTTATTTCCGTACAGGTATTTCATTCCCCGGAACTATCCAATATTCTTAAGATCGCCTCAATAACCGTACCATTCATGGTATTGACAGGGATGCTGCTTTCCATCATGAGAGGTTTCAATATTCCCAGGGCAAAGGTCATTTTTAACGATATTCTAAAGCCTTTGTTGTTCCTGGTATTTTTAATCGCGGCGATCTTACTGAACATGGGTTTTGAAACAATAATCTATGCATATGCATTATCAGTCATTATAACACTTTTTGCATTCCTCGCATATATTAAAAGAGTCTACTCGAACAAGTACTCAGAATTATCAAGGACAGAAAAAACGATCACAGGGGAGCTTTTAAAATTTTCGATACCGCTTTTATCGGTCAACGTGCTGCTGATGATGATGTCCCAGGCTACGACGCTCATACTGGGACATTTTAAAACACCGTCAATAGTAGGTGAATTTGACATAGCCTTACTGATGGCAGGGCTATTGCTCATCGTATTGAACTCAATAGGATACATGTATACCCCCATAATTTCAAACCTCTTCGGGAAGGACCGGATCGAGGAGTTAAAGAGGAGCTACATAATCACTACAAAATGGGGATACATGAGCTCTTTGCCAATATTTTTTGTGTTCTTATTGTTCCCTGAGACGATCGTCAACCTGCTTTTCGGTGCAAGATACATAGGTATAGCTTTCGTCTTACAGATAGTGGTCATAGGGTATATTATAAACCCGATCACCGGACCGAACTATCATACATTGATAGCTATGGGCAGGACAAGGTTCATAATCGAGTCTTTCCTCATGAACGCGATCCTGAATATAGTCTTTAGCATATTACTGATACCGCCTCTGGGGATAATAGGGGCCGCCATAGCGGTTACGTTTTCGGCTTCCGTAGCCAACATACTGTTATCCGTCCGCCTCTACCAGATATTGAAGATACACCCGTTCACCAGGAATTATATTGTATCCATAGCCATATCGTTTATCCTGGTACCGGTATTTTATCTTCTGATGAAATTTCTGGCAATAGAGCCGTCCATTTTCATCGCCATCATGGCGTTTGTCCTCTACGCCACCTCGTATGTCGCGTTGATGATAGTGTTCAAGGCGATAGACAATGAAGATGTCATGATCCTGTCCGAGATCGAAAGACGGATAGGTAAATATGTCCCCATCTTAAGAAGAAAAGAAGTGATAAAATAATACGAAAAATAAGATCCGGCCGGTTATCCGGGCATACTCGCCGGATATCCGACCATCATGGATACTGTTTTTAATTTTCTTACAATGGCTGTACTGTGACCCAGTCAACGTACTGCGTGTTAATGCCGTTGCCGTAGCTCGATCCTGGGTTCTTCATCACCCAGGTATTGAAGTACAGGTACATCGGGTCCTTCGGTAAGTTGCTGCGCGAAGTCCATATGAGCTTGTCGTCTATGAAGAACTCTATACGGTCGCTGTACCAGTTATACCCGTACGTGTGATAGCCAGTGCTGGGATCGAACGGCAGCTTATACACGTAATAAGTTCTTACGTAGTCATAGTATGTACTGAACATCGCAGAGGTAGAACCATCGCTGTTCTTGAACATCTCTATGTCGATCTCGTTATGCTTCTTACCGTTGTTCGGCCACAGGTAACTGTAGAAGTTCTCATATGTGCCGGTGGTCTGGCTCAGCTTCATGCTGGCTTTGTACTTACCATAGAAGAACAGGTTCTTTGACCTTACCTCTCCGCCGGTCTTATCAACTACGTTTGACCTTAACACGAGCTTTCCGTCGCTATACCAGACATTCTCGGGTATGAACTTGGTATATACGTAGCTTGAGTCCCATATTCCCGACCTCTTTTCCCAGTAGCCATTATCGGATGTGAAGGCATCATTCAGGAGATAGTTCGGGTTCGGTGCCGGAGTCGGAGTTATGGTAGGAGTCGGCGTCGGAGTTACGGTAGGCCTCGGAGTAGCGGTCGGCGTAGCAGTCGGCGTAGCAGTCGGCGTCACGGTCGGCTTAGGAGTCGGGGTAGGGGTCGGGGTTACCGGAGTAGCCGTCGGAGTAGCCGTCGGAGCTGCAGAGCCTTCGACCTTAAGCGTATATGTTACAGTGTCACATACTCTGGCATCCGTTTTCGACTCGATCTTCACTGTGAACGTATATGTTCCGGAAGAGGCGGGTGTGATAACGACGTTACCGTATCTGCCCATTCCGGGAGATATAGTCTCGACTCCGTACATGGTAACCTTACACCAGTTTGAAGGCAGGCCTATGATATGAACGTTGTAAGAATCGGACTTCGTGCCCGTGTTCTTATAGTAGATTCCCTGCTCTATCCCTTCGCCCGGCTTAACGGTCACGCCCTCGACAGGACCGAAGTAGGTATTATACTTCGCCCATCTGCTGGTGGTATCGACAGAATACCCGTCGGGCACTGGAGTTACGGTCGGGGTAACGGTGGGCCTCGGCGTCACGGTCGGTATTACGGTCGGAGTAGCAGTCGGCGTCGCGGTAGGTGTCGCCGTAGGGACCACTGTAGGCTTCGGCGTCGCGGTCGGAGTTACCGTAGGATTCGGCGTAGCCGTTGGTGTCGGAGATGCCGATAATGGCTCTATCGATACCCAGTCGGCATACAGCTTACTTGTCTTTGTGAACCCTACCGGTGCATCTTTCTCTACCCAGTTGCTGAACAGGAGATGTCCCGACTGGGACGGTACGACTACTTTTGAGGTCCAGATCAGCTTACCGTCGACATAGAACTCTACCCTGTCGCTGTACCAGTTAAAACCATACTCATGGTACTTAAGGCGCGGGTCGAATGGTAATTCGTACTTATAGAAATCCTGTTTTCCACCTGTGTTCGTCACAAAAGCTAAGTATGTCTTTTTACCGTCTTTTGTGAACTGAACGTCGATCTCGTCATATCCATTGGAGAGGCTCTTGTACGTGAACAGGTTCAGGCGGGTGCCGGATTGCATATCGAGCTTCATGCTCGACCGGTATTTACCATATGAAAACTGCTCCTTAGTATAGTATTCTCCACCTGTATGGTCTTTGGTTGAAGACGATATGACAAGCTTACCATATGAGAAGTATACGTTCGAGGGTGAAAATTTAGTTCCCTGCGGTCCGTTGTAGGAGGACACGGTCCATACATCATCCTTTTTGAACGAAAAGTCATCGTAAAGGATATAATTAGTCGCCAGAGTACCGGACGAGAGTTTTTCATTATTCAATAGATCATTTCCCGTCTTAGCATCTGCGATGTTATAACCACTTAATGATGCGACACTTAATGTGGATAAAAGGATCGCCAGTATTATTGTGGTTATCAGTAAAGTTTTTCCTTTTATTTCTAATCCCTCCGAAATTTTAAGAGATTTTTTTGGTATATTTAACGGTTGTTAAAGTGATGAAAATAATAGTATATATACTTTATACTGAAAATGGAAATTATTTGGATTTTTTATAGACGAAATAAAAAATAATGTACAAATAAATAATATATTTGATTAATTATTTACCAGGGCGGTAGGAAATTTGGAGGGACAGAACCGGCATAGTATCGCCTGAGAAAAATCATCGCGGACCAGATCCTTACGGCGTCTAAATGAGCATATAATGATGTAAGTATCACTTTAGACCAAATTTAAATATTAAAAATAAGGCATTTTGCATTTTAGGGTAATTTCAGGCCATCAAGAACATTTTAATAAAAATTACAAAATAGTAGAATAAATTTTTTTTAACATTAACAATATTTTTCGGCATTATTTTTTTAGTAAAAAGAATAATATCAGCCGCTTTTATTTTTATTAAAAATAATAAATAATACAACTATAATATTAGAAAATTTTATATATATAATTATTAAATTTTCAAATATAAAAATACGGACAGTGTACCATGAAAATATTACGCGTTGTCAGTGATATTTACCCATATGTCATCGGCGGTCTTCCGATACACGCCCACGAGCTATCAAGGCTGCAGGCAAAAATGGGCCACGACGTTACTGTTTTTACTGCGAACGAAGACAGCCTTTCACAATATGAATATAAAGATGGATATAGTATACGCAGATTCAGGTCAGCGCTAAAAGTTTGCGGCAACACACTAATGCCAAAATTACCTGTAGAGCTATACCGCCATAAAGATGATTTCGATGTTATCCACGCCCATTCGCACCTGTTCTTATCCACGAATATGTGCGCCATGATAAAGACGTCGGGCTCATCGCCGCTGGTGATCACGAACCATGGCCTGAGATCCCAGAGCGTTCCCGCATGGCTCAACGATATTTTTATACCTACTGTCGCAAAGTGGACGTTCAAGGCCGCTGACCGCATAATATGCTATACAGAAAATGAAAAACTATCCCTCGTAAAACTCGGCATAGAACAGAACAAGATCTCGGTGATCCATAACGGCATAGATACTGAAATGTTCATTCCGGGAAAAGAGAGGAAGGTAAATAACAGGATATTATGGATAGGCCGGTTCGTCCCGGGAAAGGGAGTGGAGTATTTGATCGAAGCTTTCGGCATGCTCATAAAAAAATATCCTGAATTAAAACTTCTAATGATCGGCAAAGGTCCGTTAAAGGATGAAATGGAACGGAAAATAAAGGATATGGACCTGGCGAAAAACGTCACAATAAAAGAGTTCATACCCAATAAAGAGCTGCCAAAAGTCTATCAGACCAGCGACATTTTCGTTTTACCAAGCCTGGAAGAGGGGATCCCCAGGACTATTCTGGAGGCAATGTCATGCGAACTCCCGATCGTATGCACGGACCTTCCGCAGCTTGTCGATATCGTCGAGGATTGCGGGATCCTGGTCCCTGTAAAAAGCTCAAAAGCTCTGGCAGAAAGCATAGATAGCATACTTTCCGACGGGGGAATGGCAAAAAGATTGGGTAAAAACGGAAGAGACAGGGTCTATCGACAGTATTCGTGGGACGACACCGTAAGACGTACGATCGAGCTGTATAAGGAACTTACCTGAGCTTTTTTTCAATGGACCGACCGACATGAAGATCAACGTCATAACACCGGTAAATAAAGGAGGCCCGTTCAACTGGGGGAAAAGTCTCGCGGAGACGATAAACGGATCCTATGGCCATAATTACAGTGCCAGCCACATACATGAATTTAAAAAGATCATGAAAATCCCGCTTTACCAGGATCACGACATAGTACACACCGCAGTTCCGCTGACATATAAGCTCTGGAGAAAGCCCGTAGTGTTAACGATACACGGCGAGTTCCCCATCGAAAAGAACATATGGAGACACTTCTACCCCATCGCGATTAAGAAAGCGAACATTATCACCACGCCCAGCAATTTTCTGAAGGACAGGCTTGGCATAAACAACGCGATAGTGATACCCAACGCTGTTTTCCCCGGGCAGTTCAGGACCGCGGAACATGGTGAAAAAGAACAGGTATCGCTGGTCACCCTTACAAAGTTCAGTTTTAAGGATAAGGCCGAAGGTGTCCTTGACCTTATAAAGATCGTAGAAAATGTTCAGAGGCATACGGATATTAAAATTAAATACACGGTCATCGGCGGGGGAAAATATCTGGACTATGTAAAGGATAAGATTACTGATGTCGATCTGGACCTATATTTCACCGGTTTTTTGAACGATCCGAAAGAAGTCTTAAAAGAAAATGATATTTTCCTGTACTATTCAATACATGATAATTTCCCGATAGCGATCCTTGAAGCCATGGCTACAGGGCTGCCAGTCATAACCAACGATGTCGGTGCAGTCCGGGAAATGATAAGCAGCGGTAAAAACGGGTACGTCCCGGATTCCTCCGATGAGTACGAGAGATATTTAATTGATATGATATCTGACCATAGATCAAGGGCGAGGATAGGCCGCAATGCGAGAAACACGATCGAAAACAGGTTTAGCTGGCATAAGATAATAAAAGAATATAGAAAGATATATGACTCGCTTTCATAAGAGCGATAATTTAGGATACATCACATTTTTGTAAGGATCACCGGACGCGGGATGGTCAATCCCGCAGGCCTGTTATCGATGCTCCAGTCAATGTAGTTGACAAGTCCCCTGGAAATATCTATCCTGGGCCTCCATTTCAATAATATTACCGCCTTATTTACATCTGCGAGAGTGTTCTCGACATCACCTTTTTGTTTTTCTATTCTTTTTATGTTCGCGTCTTTTCCAAGGGCGTTCTCTATCTTTGAGATCAACTCTTTTACAGAGATATTATTCCCGCCGCCTATGTTAAATACCTCCCCGGTAAGGTCGCTTTTTGCGGCCAGGATATTAGCGTTGACCACATCATCAACGTACGTGAAATCGCGCGTCTGGCTCCCGTCGCCATATAAGGTGATCTCGTCCCCCCTGCTTATTGCCCTTACGAATTTATTTATGGCCAGGTCCGGCCTTAGCCTGGGACCGTAGACCGTAAAGTATCTTAAAGAAATGGACGGAAGTCCGTAATTTTTCCAGTAAAGATAACAAAGGTTCTCTGCCGCTAGTTTTGTGACGCCGTATGGCGATACCGGCCTCAATATACTCTCTTCGTTCATGGGAAGCCTCACGTTCCCGTATACTGAGGACGATGAGGAATATACGAACTTTTTGATCGGGCTGTCCTTGTAGTACTCAAGTAATTTTTGCGTAGCTGCTATGTTATTTTTAATATATATCTCGAAACTGGCGCCCCATGAAGCCCTTACGCCGGCCTGGGCGGCAAGATGGAATACGTAGTCTACTTCGGGAAACGTATCCATATTTAAAATATCGTTCTCGATAAATAAGAACCGTTCATTTTTCCGTGCTTTAGCTATGTTTGATTCCTTTATATGCCTGGGATAGTAATCTGTAAAACTATCAATACCGATGACCTTATGCCCATCGCTCAACAATCTGTCCACTACGTGGCTCCCGATAAAACCGGCACAACCGGTCACAAAGGCTCTCATGTCTGTTACCCGCTCTTCGATAGATTGGTCAATAACAATTATATAAAAATATAAATATAAATAATTAAACCATTTTTAAAATCAGGATAAAATAAACTTCTGTAATAATCCCGGTAAATCAAGAATAATCCAGCTTTTCTTAACTATGTTATTTTATCATAAAAATTAAAATATAAAAATAACAAATATTATATATAAATAAAAATTTTATAGTATATTATAAAATAATAAAATTTAAATTCAGAGAGATACTCCGGAGATGGTTGTAACAGATGCCAGTTAAGATCATGAACGAAAAAGAAACATGGGACAGTTTCATCGATGATAGCTCATATGGCTCATTATTCCACAAATGGGACTTTCTAAAGATAATCGAAAAATACAGCGGTTTTGAGTTGATCCCGTATGGCTTTTATAAAGGCAATGAATTGATCTGTCTTTTCCCCATGTTCTATAAAGTTAAAAATGGAATAAAAATGTTATTATCGCCGCCGCCCCAGGTACTGGTATATATCCCCCATCTTGGATTTGTCATGCACTCTTCTTTTAAAACTTTCAAACAAAAGAAGAAGGAGAGCTATTTAAACAGCGTCGTAAGCGAGTTCAACGAAGAGATATCAAAGATCTCCCCGAACCTTATATCGATCTATACTGTACCTGGTCTATATGACCTAAGACAGTTCATATGGACAGGCTACGATTTAAGGACCCAGTACTCATACACTATAGACCTGAATAACTCCCTTGATGACATATTTGATAATTTTGAAAAACCTTTAAAGAAAAAATTAAAACCGATGATCTCCAATAATTCGGACCTGACACTAAAACAGGTAAACGACGTCGATACGTTCGTAAATATTATGAGGGAGAGATTAGCTCCGTACGGCACAAATTTCTTTAGCACCCAGTCGCCGGATTATATTAAGGATATCTTATCCGCTTTCCCCGATAATGTCAGGCTGGCGTTCCTGTATGATAAGGACGAGATAGTGGCGATGAACGTCATATGCAAGTATAAGGGCAGGGTCACGTCCTGGATGGGTTCCCCACATATAAAAGACGGGAACTATAATGACTATTTGCTGTGGCAAACAATAAAAGAAGCAAAGGAAGAAGGATGCACGATATACGAGAACTGGGGAGCGGACACTCAGAGACTATGCCTTTTCAAGTCAAAGTTCAATCCTTCGCTTGAACTGAGCTTTAATATCAATAAAAGGGATACTCGCGGTTTACTGGCCGGATGGGCATATGACAACGTTCTTAACAGGCCTCAAATTAGGTCCCTGCTGTTAAGACATTAAGAAGAGTCTCTTTTTCTTTTTTGCCCTTCTGCTTTTTCGATGAGATGTTCTTACCCGGATCCGGAC
Organism: Methanooceanicella nereidis; assembly: GCF_021023085.1. Lineage (NCBI taxonomy): Archaea > Methanobacteriati > Methanobacteriota > Methanomicrobia > Methanocellales > Methanocellaceae > Methanooceanicella > Methanooceanicella nereidis. The sequence goes on from NZ_PGCK01000005.1 coordinate 149,492, forward strand.
CTGAACTACCGCCGTTTATAATAAGCTTAACCGGACCCTCATCCCGAAAACGAGTAAGAATTATTTTACCTGTAACAAAATAAGGTATGGCGTTTTTAGATCGAATGTGAAACCATCTTACACTAGGACATCAATAATATATTTGTGCGCCCCCGTTTGAATATATCCTATCCCTGCCGTCGGTGATGCCGGCCAGGTCAATGTAAGCCTTCACTTCGGACCCATCGATCATTTTATAGACCACCATACGGTCGTTCATAACGTTGGCGGACCCGAGGTATAGATAGGACAGTTCATTCATGTCTCCCGGATCATCGGGGATCCAGAAAGACCTTTTTATATCCCATCCCATTAGCAATATCCGCCTATAATGATCGCCGTATATCGGAAATGCGGCAGAATCGCCGGTCATCCTGTCGAAGAACGTGACATTTCTTGCCCCCATCAGCCACTCTGCAGCCATGACATCCCTGCCGTCATATATGTAGCCGTCGATCGAAGTGTCAAGTGACAATGATATCGGCCCATCGTTTAACACTTCGAATATGACGCCGGTGTTGAATAATAAGTATATCGCCAAAAACAATGACAGTAACTTAAATGATCCGGACAGTACCTTTGACACGCTCTTTCCTGTAAAGACCGCATAGGGTATCCTTAACAGGTTCATCCACCCTAAAACGAAGAACGGAGCTAAAAATATCAGCGAGATCTGGTAAAGCCTCGTCGTATTCAGTGCGCTGGAGAAATATGGAACACAGATGGCGGATATCAGTATGACGAGAAAAATGAGCGCAAAGACAAAATACTCTTTTGTGAACCTTGTGATATTATTCTTGAAATTTACCGTTATCACGCCAAAAAAGATACAGAGCTGTGAAGCCAGGAAAAGGTAAAGATAGATCCTGTGCAGCGGGCTGATATTCCCGCCGGAAGTAGCCATAGACAGCCCCTCCGCGGATTCGGGGTTGAAAAATTCAGTGAGCAGCGATCCTGTGATCTTATCACCTACAAACACGATCGTCTCGAATGGATTGGACATGGAAGTATAAACATACCATAAGAAACAGAACATGACGAAAGCCAGGACTATCGTAAGAGGCATCGAACGGTCAGGATCGATGCGCGGTATACCCTTGAACGGCAAATGTTTTAAAATGAATAATGTGGCCCATGCTATCACAAGAGAGCCTAAAAAGATGTACGTCAATCCATAATGGGATAGCGCGAGCGAGAATGAGAACAGAATGAACATCGCGGACCATCCGACCCTGTCCATATCCCTGTTTATTATCAGAAGCACGATCAGTACAAGGAATAGCTCTGCGATCTCTTGCCTGGCCAGTGTTATCATTTCAGTGTAGAACACCACGAGCGATATGAAGAAAAATGCCGAAAAGAAAGCGAACTTTTCATTCGACTGCTTTTTAAAGACCTGGTATAGCCCCAGCGGCACAAGCGAGAATAACAGGGGATATACGACCTTGAAGACCCATACGATGTCGACGTCCATCAATATTGAAAAAATGGGAGCCAGCATCACAACGCTTAACATGGAATTGATGACATGATAAAAATCGACGTTCCAGTATCCGCTGCTTATCACGTTATCCGAAAGATATTTTTCCTGCTGGATGTCCCAGCCGACCACATATGGAGAAATAAGGGAGCTGTGAAGCAGCATCGTAACGGATATCATCAAAATTGCCAGAGGGAATAATTTTTTAGGGATGATCCGGTCGAACCCGACCATCAGGACTAACGATGCTATCAGTAAGATAAGTAATAAGATAAGCAAGTTGACATTGTAAAGATTCATCAGATATGTCCCGAAGACTGCCAATAGCGGAAGTGAAAATAATATCAGGGCAGGCGGGGAAATAAGATCTCTGAGTCCCATCCGCGGACTTTCCCCGACAGGTATCTCCACGGCATTCCTTTCCCGGATAACACATATTGTCATCAAGACGAACACTATGGCACTTATCGAGATCGCCAACGGCAGTAATGATATGGGATCCTGTATGCTAAGCAGGGGTCCGAGCATATTTAGCATGAGCCCCGTGAACATCAGTACTGACAGGCTCAGCCCGACTGAATACAATAAAGATTCCACACTCCCGATATTTCGAACGTTCAGAGACCTTAGAATCAGGGATCCGGGTATAAAGGCCAGGTATATGAGACATATGAGCGGCCTCAGGACGGGGAGGTCATATCCAAGCAACCCAATGCCAAGTACGCCTAAAAAAGCTGACTGAACAGCCAGGACCAGCCACAAATAATTTTGAGTTTTTAGATATTTCGCTTGAAATATATCAATAGCTTTCATTTCCACTCCCAAACGTCAATCATCTTATCATCCACCAATAGCGATCCCTCCCGATCTTAAACTTGTGATACCCGCTATTTTCTATGAGCGCCATCATCTGACGGCAGATGGCTTTGACCTCACATCCCTTATGAATATCAGCGCGAACGCATTGAATAAGCCCAACAGCCCTGTCAATGAGCATACAAGGAATGCCATAACATAAATGGTCTCGATATGCCTCGTAGCGTTGAACGTGTCCAGGACCATGAACATGAAAGCCATACCCATAAGGAATAATATCACACCGGGTATGCCGAAGAACAGCAAGGGATTTCTTTGTACGATGAGCTTAAATATCGGGTTTAATACGCTGAAACCATGCTTTACGGGATTGAACGTGGAGCAGTCCACATCATACCTTATATTCACCGGCACTTCGGAGATCCTTAAATTGGCCCTGGCAGCCTCTATCAACATCTCGCTTTCTATAGCCATGCCATTTTGCTGGAATGAGAAACAATCAAACGTGTTTTTGGAAAACGCCCTGAAACCGCTTTGAGAATCTGTTATATTGTACCCGGACGCAAGGTTGGTGGCGATCGTGAGGACTTCCTGGCCCACCCTGCGATACTTCGGCACGTTATGCATTCCCTTAACAATGAACCTGGAACCTATGACGATATCCGCTTTGCCGTTCCTGATCGGCTCTATGAGCAAAGGTATCTCATCCGGATTATGCTGACCGTCACCGTCAAGCAGGACCAGAATGTCAAAATTCTCTTTTTTCGCATAATAGAAAATATTTCTTATACCGGCACCTTTACCCTGATTGACCTCATGACAGATGACGTCGGCACCGGCAAGCTTCACCACTTCAACCGTGCTGTCGCGGGAACAGTCGTCGACGACGACAGTTTTATCCGAATATTTTGACGATCTCAGTATGACGCTTCCGATAGCGACCTCTTCGTTATAAGCCGGAATACCCACCAGTATGCGGAAAGTACTATCCTGAGCGAAAGATGGTGCGGGTTCGATCTGATCTGCATATACTGGACTATGACTGGAACGCTGCCCGTTACCAAACTTTTCTATAGATGAAGCCATATACGGTGTATCTCCAGGTTATTGATATTGTATATTAATATAAATTTATTTATATATTTATTTTGCTTTTTTATCGAACTTTAAGAAAAAAATCGCCTGTTGATTATTCTTTTACCCTCCGCTGAAATACTAAAAACAGTAAAAGAGGAGTCAGGTAGAAAAAAGATAATTTAACAAGAGTTAATTTTAAAAAGTGATATCATAATATTGTACGCAAAAACAATATTTGACTTACGACCTAATTGAAGTTGAACGCATATGAGACCTATTTTACAAGTAGCCCTGGATGAAATAAACCTGACCCGGGCAGTGGCTATAGCTAAAGAGGCGATAGAAGGCGGAGCCGATTATATCGAGGCAGGGACGCCCCTGATCAAGAGCGAGGGGATGAACGCCATCCGCACGCTAAAGGACGAGCTTAAAGGCCATGTGATCGTAGCGGACATGAAAACTATGGACACGGGCGCCATAGAAGTTGAAATGGCTGCCAAGGCAGGAGCCGGCATAATATCTGTGCTGGGAGCCTCGCACGACTCGACAATAGAAGACGCGATCAGGTCTGCAAGAAAATATGGCGTTAGGCTCATGGTCGATCTCATTAACATCGAGGACCCTGTGTCCAGGGCAGTGCGCCTTCAGGAACTTGGTGCCGATATTATCGGCGTACATGTAGGCGTTGACCAGCAAATGGTCGGACAGGACCCGCTGGATGTATTATCGTCCATACGAAGGTCGGTGAATATCCCCATAGCGGTCGCAGGAGGGCTTGACGCAGGATCAGCTGCCGCCGCGGCAGCGCTCGGGGCCGATATAGTCATTGTAGGCGGCAATATCATCAGGTCTAAGGATGTTACCGGCTCGGCAAGGCTTATCCGTGAAAGCATAGACAAGAAAGCGGCCGTAAGCGGGAAGATCAGAAAGTCGCTGGACGAGGAGACAAGAGAGATATTCATGCAGGTCTCGACGCCCAACATATCGGATGCCATGCACAGGCAGCCGGCCATGAGAGACATAAAACCCCTGTACGAGGGCATTAAGATGGTGGGCAAAGCCGTCACCGTACAGACATTCGCGGGAGACTGGGCGAAGCCCGTGGAGGCGTCGGACGTAGCCGGCCCCGGAGAAGTGATCGTGATCTATAACGGCAGCAACTATGTCTCGCCATGGGGAGAGCTCGCGTCCAGAGGATGCCAGCAAAAAGGCATTGAAGGAGTCGTCATAGACGGCGCCATAAGAGATGTGGACGATATTCGTAAGATCAAGTTCCCGTCCTTTGCGTCGGCCAGCGTCCCTAACGCAGGAGAGCCGAAAGGCATGGGCGAGATCAATGTGGAGATCATGTGCGGCGGGTTTAAAGTAAGGCCGGGCGACTGGATAATTGGCGATGATAACGGCGTGGTCGTGGTGCCGCAGGAAAGAGCCTATGAGATAGCGCGAAGGGCTATGGAAGTGAAAAAATCAGAGGACAGAGTTCGCGCGGAAATAGAGAGGGGTAAGACGCTCGCACAGGTCGTCGACCTGTACAAGTGGGAAAAGAAGACATAAACAAGCGGTATCCTGCGTTTATTAGTATGGAAGCGCACGAAGGCAAACAGGTATCACTAGCTCTCACCACAAAGCGCTCAACGGGCACAAGGGTACACCAGTTCCCACCACGAAGGGCGCTAAGGGCTCGAGGTTTCACAAAGGAGATTTTTAAAAAAATAACAATTATCTAAAAAAAATTTTGTGTACCTTATTCGCCTTTGTGATGAAATTGATCAAAGATAAGCTGACAGATTATAGAAATTCCCGCACATAGAACCAGGTGCAGCGTAAAGGAATATTATCTTATTGAATATGCGAGCATTTGCCAGTACTTTATCTTTTAAGCGGTTCTGACACATTTATCCATAAGTGAAGGTCCCTGTATGGCTCTGTCATATTACCGTCAGCGTAAAGCAGGAACTCCAGCTTCATGTTCGTACCCACATAGTCAGGCTTTATATCGATTACGTTTTCCCATGTCTGATTATGGGCCACTGTGATCTTATCCTGGTATATCATGCCGGAGCGTATACTGTCATTCAGCTTTAATACCAGGTCATAGGTCATGTCCCGGTACTCGTGGTTGACTATGCCAACGATGACCGACTTCGAATCGCCAAGGACGAACTTTGTCGGATAGTTCTCCGCTTTACCGCTGGGGCCCAGTATGTAAAACTCCGTGAACTTTTCTCCCTGCTTTGGGACCGCGATCACATAAACGACCATGCTGACGGACACGAGTATTGATATGATCAATATGACGGTAAGTATCCTGTCAAGACGGCCTTCCGACTTCGGAAATATCTCCGATCTGAGTTCGACGAACGCTTTATTGAAATCCACCGAAAAACGCTCATCTGGGGGCAGTGCGTGCCTCCTCTTATTCGCGATAAGGACGCATATGATAGTAAAGACAGTCAGGCATACGGTTATAGGGTCCAGCCGTATCCCCCAGGGGGTAAAGTTCAGCCCGAGCCCGATCAACGGCACGACGGCGATACTCAGTCCGAAGGACAGGGCGGCTCTTTCGATACCGTCTATATCCTTTTTATTCGGGAACAACGCGGCTATAAGAGAGTAGCCGGGTATGAAAAGGACCATTACAAGACCCAGGGCGGAACGGATGATGGTCTCGTTCAAGAACGGGATATAGATAAAGGCCAGTGTCAATATGGTGAATCCCAGTATTAACTTTAGGTCATGAGCCATATCATTGAAAAATCCCCTGAAGTCGAGGCTTATTTCCGATCCGTCGACATCTCTATCCTTTTCTGTGAACATCCGCTTCCCTCAAATAAGCATGTATACAACATTAATGGTATTACCTTTTACATCTACGCTCTCTATGCATGCCTTTCTTCCGGTGGCGTCCACTATCATGCAGCCTATCAGGCTGCATACCGGGCATCCTATCCGGGTGCATATGCTGCTGTCCTCTTTCCTTATTGACGAACACATGCCGGAATTCGCAAGGCCTTTGATCCAGACGGAGATATGGCTGGCGTCCCTCCTTACCGTAACGCCTGACGCGAGCTCCAGGCTGTTCTTGACCACGTCTATGATCTCGTTCTCCAGACCTTCGTCCGTGAACATAGCCCCGATGCTTTTTGAGTAGCTGTAAAGGCCGTATCCGGGCGGGACAAGCGATACTCCCCTGGAGCCCGGCTCGTTAACGATGAACACGTCGTTTTTCTGTATCTGGACAGGTATGTTACACCCGCCGTCCGTTTCGCATGACAGCGGCAGGAACATTTTGGTGGATCCGCCCTCCTTAGCCGGAACGTAGATGCACTTCGACCCGATGAGAAGAGAGGATAGTATATTATTTATCGTTTGCACGTTCGATATCGCCATGGCGTCTACGACCTCGCTCCTGAGATACCTGGAAGGCGAAAGGAAGTACAGGAGAATGGCGATGAAAACGACGCTCGTGCCGGACAGCAGTATCAGCATTGACATAGTGGAGCCGTCGTCGGTGACGGCCCATACGACCAGAATAATGGCGCCGAGCAGGAATAGCAGGACCGACGCCGGTTTAAGCTTCCATTTATTTTGAGCGTCGAGCTCCCGTTTTAGCATATCGCGCTGCGCCTTCAAGACAGTGACCATTTCTTGCTGTTCCGGAATAACATCACCTTCTAATATTTGTCATGCGATCATAAGACCTTGCCTGATAAATAACGCTCTCCGGGGTATCCCCGGGGCAAATATCGATGACCCTGACATCTTCCATACCTTTTATAATTAGTATACTATCCTTTACTTCTTTATATATATCAAAATATTTTTCGGAATCCGCGAGATTTTTTTCATCATACCATATATAAGGCGTCAACACTATCGAAACTGTATGCCCGTAATACCTTGCAAGGCGTATACCGTTCAGGAGACTCGTGAGCCTCATGGACATGTTTGTCATTATCACGAGGAAGGACGGCGAGTTAACGGACCCCATCGATTTCATCAGCGCTTTCATGAACCCGTCCGACCTTATGTTCGTCGTATACTCCCTTATAGTCTCTTCGATGACCGGGCCAAGTATCCCGAGGCCATCTATCTCCCGGAACGCTTTTTGACATTCCGAGGCCTTATGCAGCGTCGCCATTTTCGCAGGAAAAACATTACCGCTGTCCACGGTTTTTAAGCCTGACAGCAGATCTTTGACGCCCGCCATATGTTCCATGCCCATACCAGGCGCTTTATAGCCGACGACGTCATCCCGGGAAAAGCAAGCTATGCCCACCTTATCATTGTTCATGATAAGGTCGTTGATAATGGGGACTGCCAGCCTGATGACCGAATCCAGCTGGGATACTTCTCCGCCGGAATCCATCGACGAGTCCGCATCGATAAGCAGCATGACAGGCATCGAACGCTCCCCCTCATACTCCTTGATAATAAGAGAACCCGACTTACCGGACCTGGTCCAGTCTATACTTTTAACGCTATCGCCCGCGACATATTCCCTGGTGTTTGAAAAATCACAGCCGTGGTTCTTTTCGATCATGACGTTACTGAAATTATGGCTCGCGTACTTTCTCGCTCCCCTGAGCACCCTGTTTGACCGGAGATGTGAAGTGCCGATAGGAAGGCTTACTATGACCGGCATGGCATCTCCGCCCACGGTACCGGAGCATGTAAAGAACGTGGATGCGGGCGTGACGCGAAGCGGGCCCATGCTAAAGCTGCCGCGCCGTAAAGGCTTGAAGACCGCGGACAGTTCAACGACTGCCCCGGGGTAAAAATAAAAATCGCCATCCGTGATACTGACGATCTCGATAGTAGGATCCGCGGGCAGCGATAGGTTAACGTGGTGCCTTAACCTTCCATTATACATTATTTTAAGACCGAGACTATACTCCTCCCCCGGACACATTTGCCCGCTAGAGAAAGAGCTGACGACAGTAAAATTTCGCTTAATGTCCCTTAGCCGGAACCTTAGCGATAAGTGATCGGCGAAGATAATGGCGACGATAACGATAGCTGCGGCATAGAACAGGGCCCCTCCCGTAATAAAGCCGGTAAAGGCAAATACGAGAGAAGAGCATATACCAACGACCGCGCTATCTTTAAGCTCCATAAGAACAGCTCATGTGGGGACCGGGACCGTATTCAAAAGCTCTTCTATGACATCCGTTGACGTCACATTCTCAAGCTCATACTCGGGCTTTAATATAAGCCGGTGATTAAGGACCTTTGGAGCCAGTACCTTGACATCGTCAGGGATGACATAATGCCTTCCGTCCATCGCCGCAAGCGCCTTTGACGCCTTGAGCAGGGATATGGACGCCCTCGGGCTTGCCCCCAGCAGCAATTTTTCATGCTCCCTGGACGCCATCACGATATTCCTGATGTACATCAGTATCTTATCGTCCACATGAACGTTCTTGACGACATCTATGAGGCCCTCTATCTTCTCCCCTGTGAGAACCTTTCCAGCACTCAGGGGCGCGGCACCGTTCCTGGACTTGAGGATATTTAGCTCTTCATCGAACGAGGGATAGCCTACATCAAGCTTGAACATGAAACGATCTATCTGGGCTTCCGGCAGCGGGAAAGTCCCCATGACGTCTATGGGGTTCTGGGTGGTAATGACTATGAACGGGTGCGGCAGCGGGACAGTCTTACCGTCTATCGATACCTGCTTCTCTTCCATAGCTTCAAGAAGCGCGGACTGGATCTTCGGCGATGCGCGGTTGATCTCGTCGACCAGCAGGATATTGGTGAAAATAGGGCCTAAGTGAACTTCGAAATCGCCGATCTTCTGATTGTATATCGATGCTCCGATGATATCTGACGGCATTATGTCCGGCAGGAACTGTATCCTTTTAAATCCCAGGCCGGTGGCCTGAGCGAATGTCTTGGCCAGAGTGGTCTTCGCCACCCCGGGCACGCCTTCGAGCATAATGTTGCCCCCGGCCAGCAGGGCTATGAAAATATCCGTAATAAGTTCATCTTTACCGATAATGACCTTTCCGACCTCGCCGACGACACTATCGACCATGGTCTTGAAACTATCCATATCGTAAAGGACTTTTTCACTAACTTCAAATGCCATTCGGATCTCCTACAATTTTTTCTTGATCTCCCTCAGGTCTTTTTCTTTCAGAGGAAGCTTTAACCTCATATAATCTACGATAGAAGCTTTAACATCGATCTTTTCCGGCCCTTCCGTAACGGGCTTACGGAATAGTCGTATTATTTGGTAGCGCTGAATATAAAGGTAACCCGTAGCGAGCACCACCAGAATGAATAGCGACTGTGCCAGAAAGTCGTGTCTCAGGACATATAATACGCGGGCAAGAGGCGATATCTCCTGGCCGTGCGAAGAGTCAAGATACACTGTCCCGCCGCCGAGGATGTTGGACGCGAGTATAGCATTGTCGCCCTTATCCAGCATGCTGTTGATCATGATGTCCGGGTCGCCTATGACAACGAGCTTACCGCTGCCATATATCATTTCGGCGGCGACGGGATACGACCCGAATTTTTCGATGCCGTCGATCAGACAATTATCGTTGAGGTCCAGCCAGCCCAGGCCGGAGGTATACACAATGATTTCGGCCCCTTCCTTTACGTCAAGTGATACCGGATGATTGAACACGGCACTGGTGACGTTATCCGTCACGCCCGAAGGCAGTATGCCGGTGACAAGCGGAAAAGACGGCCTCTTATAATATTCTTCTTCCTGGCATAGCGGAACCTGGACAAGGGATATCGATGAGCCGACTTTATCGAGAAGGCTGTTAGACGTGCCGTAATCGTCCATCACGATCACCTGTCCGCCGTCGTTCATGAAAGACAGTATCATCGCCGATTCCGCATCGGTATAATTCACAGAAGGCGATACGATCAACAGTTTATCCTCATTGCCGGAGTAAGAAAGGCCGTCTAAAGTGTAGAGCGGACGAACATGCCCGCTGTACGCCAGTGATGCCATCCCGTTCCACAAGGGGTTCGAAGGGCTAAAGTCATTCTCGGTGACGTACAACCTCCCTATGAACAGCAGGACCACTATGGTCGCGACGACGATGAGCAAAAGCGTGACCCGCTTCATTCGGTATCCTCCGAAACGCTGCCCATCAGGATATTGATAGTCCTCAGGCCATCCAGCGCCCTGTATGCTTCATCCTCGCTGATGTCTCCCTCGCCATAGCTGACTACCTCATATCTGGAGATGATCGGCTTCAGCGGCTCCTCGAGCGACATGTCTTTCTGTACGACGTGACGGTAAAACTCCCTGTGGGTCGCAGAATCCGGCGTTTCTAAGCCGTATTTCCCGGCAAGCATTTTCACCGCCTCATAGATGAGCTTTATAGAACCCCGGTAATCTCCGCTTTCGATATGGCGGGTAATGTCGGCCACGCTCTTATCAAAGTCATACCCGGACGTGGTTAAGACCTCCGTCGATACTGGCTCGGGTAACGGCTCCAGGACCGCGGGCTTTACGACACGCGACCTGTCACGCATATGGCGCCTTAAACCGCCGAACCATGCTGCCGCAGCTATTACGACAGCCAGGACGATAATGAACAATATTGCAGCCTGGGCCTTTCCGACAGGCATTACAAGTAAAAAGCCGCCATTATACACGCCGCCTGATAACAGCCCGCCGTCATCATCTAAAAAGACCTCGACTCTCCCGATACCGGAAATATCGCCGCCGGACACGGCATAAGATACGTTGAACTTTCCTTCCCCGTCCGTAACCGTCGTACCGATGACAATGCCCGAAAAGCTCACGTTTAACGGTTTTCCGGGGATGGCTTTACCATCATAGTTTTGCAAAGTTCCGTTCACCGTCAGCGTATCTTCCGGGAACAAAACCAGCGGCATTCCATCGAACATGACCGCCGGATCGGACACCTTAAATATCGCCTCGCAGACATCGCTTTTTGAGCCATGCACCGCAGTATTTGGCCCCGGAGAGAATTCGGAGTATATCTGCTGTGTTCCAGGCAGGATATTATAGGGTATCGAGGCCTGTACGACATAGCGGCCGTCATTATCGGTGGTGCCGGTCCCCGTGACGACCCCGTCGGCATATATCTTTACCTTCGCGCCGGAGACCGGGAGTCCTGAGAATGTCTTCAGCACGCCTTCGAAACGGGCATCATCCCCGCCGGTGAAAATATCGTCAGGATCGCCCAGCGTCAATATTGAATCCTGCATGGATACATCCAGCGAGGCATATCGGGACGTCGAGCCTAACAGGATATCATCGGAATAAGATCGAGTGTATTCGGAATATATTTCACATGTCCCGCCCGGTGTGTAGGGGCCTATATTTAATGAATAGACATATGACCCGTCCTCAGCCGTCCTCACCGGGCCGTATGGCACGCCATTTAAAAATATCCTGACAGGCTTGCCGAAGATACCTGCACCTTCCTCCGTGCAAAGCATTCCTGACACTGTCACCGTATCGCCATAGGACGCGTTCGACGGATAGACATTAATAGAAAGGGCGGTGCTTTCCTCCGAGACATTGAGCTCGAGGACGTCGCTTATGGATGGCGACAGTGCCTCCTTTTCCGGCCTGAACTCGGAATATGCCTTAATATTACTCTTGAAGATCGTTAAAGGTATCCGGTAAACGACATAACATCTCCCGGAGGGATCGGTCACCGCGGTACCCGCCAGCCTGTTCTCTACGTAGAAGCTCACTTTTGAGCCGGACACGGGAAGCCCGTCCTTATCGGTCAGCACGGCATCAAGCCTCACATCATCGCCTACAGATAGCTCTTTTTTATCCGAGGATATCTCCAGCCGGGTACCGCCGAGAAGAACGTCGATGGGCTTCTCCCTCTCTTCCAGCTTGCCATGATAATCATCCAGGACGAGAAGGAAATCGGAATAAAGGCGGTTCACGTCATGGCCCATATTTTCCGCAGACTCTTTTATGGCTGTGACGTTCTCCCAAACATTCCTGTTCGCTTCGCTTATCTCCCGGTACGTTTCCTGCAGGCTCACGGCATACGCGATATAGGCGTCCCGGTCATCGTCACGTAGAGCTTCCTCGTACTTCTCATAATAAACGGAATAGTTTTCAGACTCGAACACTAAGGTCCTTATGTCCTCCATCGCCAGGTCCCCGATATTAACGATGTCGCCATACTCCGTATCAGTCATGTCGAGCCGTTCTATGAGGGCCTTAAAACTATCGTAGGACCCGGAGAGCCGGTCATAATTTAGCCTGGCCCCGTTGAAGTCAGAGCTGTTCAGGCAGGAAGCGATCTGCTCCATGGAGTTGAACATATCCGCCATCGCCATGAGTATGCGATAATCCATGTCAACCTGTTTTATAGAGGTCAGGTTACCGGGATCCTCATGGACGACCTGGGCCGAGGACGGTGCCATGGCAAAGGAAGCGACAAGAAAAGAAAAAAGTAACACTATATATGCAGCTGACCTTAAGGCTTCCTTCATACGCTATTCCATCCCCTTACGACCGATATTCCAGGCTATATCCCGATACCCAATATATCAAGGACCTTCTTTATGACTATGAAACTGAACATTAGCAGTCCTATGAATATTACGATATTTACCCTCGACCGCCATTTAGGCTTTGTGGTAAAAGGGCCGGAGAGTTCCACCAGGATAAGGAAACCTATGAGACAAAGCACGAAGAAGTACTCATAGTTCAGGCTTTGAAACACGGCAAGCAGCGCAAGGATAACGAATACCCATAACGCAAATGCATAGACTAACTTCTGGCTCTTCGTAAACATTCAAGGTCTTATTTTACTTATAATATATTATAATTAATCTTCGGATTTAATACTTTAGGAAAAATTGAAAAATAGTATCCATCGCCAGAGTGTAAAATTATTTTTAAAGGGATTAACTTAAAATCCGTAAACAAAACAAACATAAATAAATAAACCGATAGAAAATATTATTTACAGCGGAAATATTTACCCCTGCACGATTAACTTTATATAATCAGCCTAATAATTTAGTTAGGAGGGGGGTTAAATGACCAGTTATCGGTATAAATACATTTGTACCTTAATCGCTTTACTCATTGTCATCACCATATTTTCAAATACCGCCGGAGCGATCTCAGGAGTGAGCGCTTTCCGCATAATAAACGGCTCTTCCCCGGGTGTTCCCGGATATGAGCCCGGAGATGTCTTTACAGTAGAGGTCAACTATTCTGTGACAGGTACCAGCTATCTTGTAACTATCAAAGAGGATCTTCCGCAGGACTGGGAGGTCCTGGAAAGCACGGAAAAATTCACCAGGGATCCCGCGAGCAACATAATTAAGTGGAACATAACAAGCCCGTTAAGCGGAGTCAGCAGCGGTGCGATCAAGTATCTTGTAAAGATACCTGAAACGGCATCCGGCACATACGAGATAAGCGGGGAGACATCCTGGTACGAAAGCTACGATGGCGTAAAGAATAACGTGCCATCCGGGACATCTTCTGTCGGCATATCGACCGTCAACGTGATATCGGACGAAGAGAATAACGGACCCGCGATCTGGATATATGAGCCGGAGGAGATGTCGGGGGACGGAGATGAACATCTCGAGAACATGGAAACGGCATACTTCGAATATATGATAATTGACGACGACGTCATAAGCTCATACACAGTATATATTAACGGCCATGTATCAGACAGTGCCACAGGCGTAGGCTCCACAGAGGTAAGCGAAAGCTCAAGCGCCAGAATGACCGTGCAGCCCGGCATGAGGAATATCATAAAGATCGTAGCGACAGACCTGAACGGCCATGTCTCCGAGTTTTCCAGGGACATATACGTGCCGTATTATAACAACGAGGCCTGGATGAAAGTGGAATGGAACGGCATGGAAGCGGGCTTCGCGGTAGCGGGCATGGGCAGTTCCGCGACCGACGGAAACTGGACGTTCCTGCACGGGGGAAACCAGCTTCAGTTCCCGCATACGACATTCAGCTATTCGGGACCGGCAGCCATCAATAAGTACTATTCATTCGGCGGAATATCGTATATCCCCGGACTGAATACTTTTTCCGGCTCAATGATCGATCTCGACGCGACACCGAAATCATATCGTGAGATTCCTTTTGAGACATACCCGGTCTACGTGGAAGGCAATGACAGCGAGAACGACGTAACTGCGTATTTCATGGGAAGCCCGGACATGAGCTACCAATACTTTAACGTGTCTCTTTTGGACCTAACTTTGATCTCGGATAAGATCGACTTCACGGACGCGAGCACGATTAAACAAAGTATAAAGGGACTTTCATTTTCCGACATATCCGGCTCGCTGGTCAGAAGCACAGGGTTAAGGACGAACGGCACCGGCGACCTGGAGATAGATGGTAACGACATACCTGAGCTGAACAATATGGCGCAGGGATACTACGCTCTTGTCATAATGGACTATAACCTTCCTAACACACCCTCTCTCATTAGCGCAGCGCCGATATTCGTGGCGAAATACGACATGAGCATGGAACAGGTCATCAATCCTGAAAGACCGGCCCCGATGCCCGGAGACCCTATAACATACACACTGTCTTTGGATCCGGCGCCTTCAGTGTCGCCCTCAAAGAAATATGTCTATATCACGGCCATGATACCGGAATCGGAATATTCGGCCGCGTTCGATCTCTCGACGGACGGCACGGCCAGCGGAACTACGCTTGACTTTAACGGCTTCAGCCTGATAGAAAAGTTCACGATGTCTTCGGAGGGCAGGGAATTTTACATCGACGGCCTCGCGACGCATGAAATGATAAGCACGGACACCAGCATCTCTGAATTGAAGGACATGTTCTTCGACGAGATAAACGCCTCGGACATCGCGATGGTGTTCGGCACCACCGAGAATACCGAGAACGTGGACCTGGTCCTGCAGACAAAGGCATCAATGCCACAGGGAAGATACGTCGTGATAGGCGCAGTGATCGAAAGGGACACGGGAAGGCTGGCAGCCCTGGAACAGACCGATATGTACCTGGGTATCACAACGTACACTTTGAACCTTAAACAGGGATGGAACCTGGTATCCATACCGGTCATCCTCGACAATAAGAGCATATACAGCGTGTTCCCCGGAGATACGATGAATAACATTTCCATGGTATGGGAGTACGACAGTTCCGAGACCGATCCTGCGAACAGGTGGTCATACTTTACGACAAAGACTGACGTTTACGAACAGGGCTCACTGACATCCATAGATGAGCGTCTGGGCTACTGGGTAAAATGCTACTACGCCATGGACCTTACACTACAGGGAGTCCTGCCTGAAGAAGATACGGTAATTTTAAACACGGGCTGGAACCTTGTGGGGAACCCGACACTGACGGACCGTAACGTGCATGACGTCTACGGCAGCGCAAAAATGGTATGGGAATATGACAGCCTGGAGCCTGACGCAAATAACAGATGGTCATACTTCACGACAAAGACTGACGTTTACGAGCAGGGAAGCCTGACTACCCTCAGAGCGGGTTACGGGTACTGGGTAAAGATCGAATAGGAGGAAACGAGATGGGTAAAAATTCATTAAGAGTCATAATGGCCGCGGCCATTATTCTATTATTTGTCTTTTCAATAATGGATAGCGCAGTAGCTATAGATCCCGGCGACATACCGCCGGGGATACCGACACCAGTGCCTAAAGCCACTTCGACTCCGCCCAGCTCGAGCGGCGGAAGCTCATATGACTACTCACCGCCAGTATTCCAGCCTTACGAGATAATGGTCTTGAACAGCGCAGGCGAAGTCATAGGTACGGTCAAAGGCATATCCGCCAGCGATATACGGCTGCACGTACAGCAAGGCGGGTGGGATAACGGATACAACTATGAGATGGTAATTGACGCGAAGCTGAACGGAAAGCCGGTCAATCCGATCATTGACATCGCCTTTAAGTCCCCGGAGGGTGCAAGCCTGCCTGAAGGGTTCATCGATCCGAAAGTCCTGGCAGTAGCCGAGGTAAATGCGAAGAGCGATAACGGCTGGGACGTAACTCACGGCACTTCTAAGCTGACCGTCAAGATCCCCGGGCCGATAAAGAATTACGGTAGCAGCGATAAATTTTACGTCCTGAGAAATGCAGGCGGCAGTTACGAGATGATAGAAGTCAGGCCATCGGGCAGCACTGACGGACAGGAAGTCTCGTTCGAGATAAACTCTCCGAACGGGTTCACATCGACATTTACTCTGGTAAAAGTGTTGACAGCGATACCGACGCCTGAGCCTACACCGACACCGACGCCTGAGCCTACACCAGTGACCGAGCAGACAGGGATCAATACCTGGACCATATTACTGGGCATATTGACGCTCTTTGCGATGGCAATAACGATATTCTACTTCCTGGTGCTGGCTAGAAGAGGTAAATAAAGACAGTGGAGTATGATCACTCCACTATTTTTCTTTTATTTCCTAAACATTTAAAGCGTATTTTATATGGAAATATAATGCTAATGTAAAAGTATAAGAAGTAAAAAAGGAGAAATTAATTTTAATTATTCAGAAAAAATCGTAATGTTCTGTTTACGACCGGGGATGTCCATATTGCTTAGATCAATTAAATTTCTCGCAGCTATCACCGTACTGATGATCGGCATATCGTGCCTGCCAATATTCTCTTTCACCGCGAGTGCCGCAGGCGTTCAGATACTATCGGGCTCTCCCGGAGACGTCATTTCATATAGCGGCCAGAGCGGGCCAAACTCCTTAGTTACCATGGAGGTCTCTGCAAGCATAAGCGTGAATACGTGGACATCCGGCGATAATAAGCGTTATGAAAAGAGCCTCAACGGTGTGAACATACCGGGCGGATCCAACAGCATGAGCATATCGACATATCCTGTCGACACTTTGACCGTTACCGGCGGGCCTTCCTGGGCAGGGGGCCTTGGATATTCGATGACTGGAAGTGTCTCAAACAATCGCGGCTCTTTTAGCATGAGTAATGTTCCCGGAGGAAAATATAACATCGTAGTATCGGGTATCTCTAACGGCTCATCTCAGTCTGTCAGTATGTCCGTGAAAGCATCGCAGAAAGTAAGCGCGGATGCGGACGGGAAGTTTTCTGTCAGCCTTGACACCGGCGGCTTGCCTGCAGCCGTATATAGTGTAAAGCAGAACGGCATGGAAGTTGCCTTAGTATATCTTGGAGTGACCCCTCCGGCCACTCCGACACCTGTGCCGACTCCGGTCATCACGGCAACCCCGACGGCGACGTCTTCTCCGACGGTCAGCCCTACGGTCGTGCCTTCAGATAAACCGACCATAACACCGACGGCTGAACCTACGGCCATACCGAGCCCGACGCCATCCATAGTGCTGGAGAAAAAGCCTGAACAAGGCCAGAGTAATCCCATATCGGATTTCATTAGCTGGCTGGTAATGATGATCTCAGGATCTGATACGCAGGATGGTACTACGACCGAAAATACCTGGCCGACGATAAATACTATATTTATCATCCTGACATTGTTCGCGTTCGGAGCGATCATCGTCGATATAATGATGAAGAGGAAAAAATAAGATACGGGGATCCGGAATCCCCGTGTTTATTTTGACATTTACCGAGTGCTATGGACCTTTAGTATTATCTGCTGTGCCTGTCGGATGGCAGGTAGACGCGTAATTTCACGAAAACACGGAAACACTAAAATTTTTTATATGATTTTTAAGGTCTCCAAAGCACTAAAAGTTGACTCACTAAACCTCTAAGGCTCTAGTATCACCGTCAACGCACTAATGTCCCAAACGCCCGGCTCAACGCGCTAACCTCTCAAAGTCACTAACGCTAAAACAAGACCCGAAGATTCTCCAAGGGCACGAAAGTTTAATGGCCCGGTTGACGTTTCGTTTTATCGATGCCATCCTGGACTTTTTTTTCTTTTTGTTAAATTGAAACCGAAACCGGGATATTGAATTTTCGTGTTTTGGAGAGGTTCGAGGTTTGTTTTAGCGTTTGTGAATTCGAGGATTTAGTGCATTGAGCCGGGCGTTTGGGACATTAGTGCGTTGACGATGATACTAGAGCCTTAGAGATTTCGTGAGTAACTCTTAGAGAATTTCGTGCCCTTAAAAAATCATATAAAAAATTTTAGTGTTTCCGTGTTTCTGTGAAATTATGTGTCTACCTGCCATCCGAAAAGAAACAACAGCCATCATCCCGAACATGCTGAAGGACCATAAATAAGAAAGATTTAACTTTATTCATAACTTATTATAGAATGATGCAGTCCTTCTCAGTCCTTCTTACGGGCGGTCTCGGCCAGGTAGGATCTTATTTATGCGAAGAATTACTCGGGAACGGCCATGATGTCGTAATACTCGATAACATGTCATCGACCGTCAATATATGCCCGGAAAAGGCTAAATTCGTCAAAGGCGATATCAGGGATAAAAAGACCGTCGAAGAGCTGATGAGAGATTCGGACGCTGTGATCCATTGCGCGGCACAGATATTTGTCACCTATTCTATTGAAAACCCTCTTTTTGACGCGGAAAATAACGTTATAGGCACGCTGAACCTGCTTGACGCTGCCAGGAACAGCGATATAAAGAGATTCGTGTACTTTAGCTCCGCCGCAGTGTACGGAGACCCTGTCAGGCTTCCCGTCGACGAGACACACCCGCAGGACCCGATGTCCCCGTACGGCGTAAGTAAGCTTTCAGGGGAGAAATACGCGCTGGCATTCAATAAGATATATGGCCTTCCTTCGACCGCCATAAGGCCGTTCAACATCTACAGCCCCAGGCAGGATCCGTCTAACCCTTATAGCGGAGTGATATCTAAATTCATCGACAGGGCAGGTTCAGGGATGAACCCGATAATTTTCGGCGACGGCTCCGCCACCAGAGATTTTGTCTCCGTGCACGACGTAGTTGATATGGTCATGCTGATGCTGGAGAAAGAGGCCGCTGTCGGTAAAGTGTTTAACTGCGGTACCGGCAACATTACCAGGATAGACGAGCTTGCAAGGACCGTTATAGAGCTTTACGGTAAACCGGGCCTGGAACCGGAATTTTTGGCAGAGAGGCCGGGGGATATTAAGTATAGTTATGCAGATATTTCGCGGGCTAAAAAATTGCTGGGATATGAGCCTAAAGTCGCTTTGAGGGACGGGTTAATTGATATGATAGAATTCAAAAAGATGAATCAGGCCAAATCGACCGACGCTCAATAGAGATCTGACATCCTGTAAAACGTCAGGTTATTATCATGAGCATATTTTAGCACTGCTTCGAGCCTCTCGTAGGATATGACTTTTTCAGTGCTGTTGTCGACAGTATAGTTTATTGGCTGGTGCGTGAAAAATATGACCGTCTCGTTGTGCTCTTTAGCTCTTTGCAGCCCTTCGAGGATCTCTTCGGTCGTTATATCCTCGCTGTCATCTATGCAAACTGACGCTACGACCCTGTCGCCGTTGAACTTGTAGTATGCCTCGTTCGCGTCCTTGATATTATCGATGTTGGAGCCGGTCGTCACCCTTAAGCGCTTAAAATATTTTAGCAGCGCAGCATCGGTCTGAGAGCTATGGGAGCCATACGGATATGCGAAGCTCCTCGGGAAAAACCCTTTTTTGTTCATGGCGCCGATAGCCGAAAGTATCTCTGCGTCCAGATATTCTTCGATCGTATTGTTCGCCAGATAACAATCGGCATGGACATGGTCCAGCCCATGGCACCCGATCTCATGCCCGTCCTTTCTTAAGTCCTTTAATTTCTCGATGTCGGACGTATTGAGATCATCGAAACCGGATACCATAAAGGTGACTTTTGCATCGTATTTTTTTAGCATGTCGCGGATGGCATACCAGTCGCTAACGTAGTTATCGTCGAAAGTGATGACCACACCAGGCTTGCCATTGCCATTTATGTCGAAAAGAGACCCGTTCACTGAAAAAACAGTGACAGAGGTCACGAAAACTATTATCAGAATGACACCGAGGTATTTTGGATCAGGCAAAAGGTGTTTAAGCCCTTCCATATAAATGATTTATAACGTTATTTATATATTAAACTTATTATAACAATAAGTGTTCTATACATTATAATTTTACTTAAAATGAGTTGCGTTAGCCGTTATCATTGATGATAGAGATAGTCAAGAAATTACCTATTGAAAAGAATCGTCTTACAGATGTAAAATGAGTGCCACGCCTAATAATATGACGAGTATCATAAGGAGTATAATATATCTCGTTCTCAGGAACAGCACTTCTATCCGATGCATGACTTTAATTTGTTAATTCTTATCAGATTTAAAATTTTTCCCAAAAATTTCATATATTTCTAATAAATTACCTTCAGGAATAGCCTCATCGATATTTATACCAAAATAATTCTGCATCTGGCTGATCTTTTCAAATTCCCTTTCTACGTTCATATGCGTCTTTGACTGCTCCCTGGTCTTTATTTCAGGCTCCGTTATCGTGCGCCTGTTGTAGAGGAGCAGGTATGTTATGACTATGTCGCCGATCCAGCAGGGCACGTTCTCCATCGAGAGGCATGATATCGTATCGCGGTTAAGCATTATTTCTACGCCTGGCTGGGGGTCTTTTATGCCGTTGGGATATGCTTTTCTGAAAAGTATGTTTTCGCAGTCTTCGACCAGGACCCTGTCGTAGTTGCCGTCCTGGAAGAACAGGGACTTTCTGACCCTTTTTGGTATGACGGCATCGTACCCGGAACTTTTTCCGAGTTCATATAATCTTCGTATTTCGGAGAAATAGAACTGATCGTCTCCGTCAGTGATTATGAGCTCGTTGGCATTATGCTCTTTGGCGTGGTCGATGATTATTCTTAGCGGCTCTGTAAGGCCTGACGGCTTTTGGCTGTAATAAAGGACTTTGTCGCAGAGACCTTTTATTTTTTCGGACGGATCATCGCCGCAGACTGCCAGTACGATCTTTGCACCGGGAAAATGTTTCCTGGCGTCGGTTAACTGCGAGAGAAGAATAGGTTCGTCGTTATCCAGTAATGCGCGAATGCCGATGATCAACATATGACTATAAAGGAGAGCGGAGAGATGTTAAATATTTTGGAATTTTCTTCTATATCTATATGGTTGTGCCTGACGGATGGCAGGTAGGCACGTGACCTCACAGAAACACGGAAACACTAAAATTTTTTATATGATTTTTTAAGGGCACGAAATTCTCTAAGAATTTACTCACGAAATCTCTAAGGCTCTAGTATCACTGTCAACGCACAAACACCTCGAACGCCCGGCTCAACGCACTAACCTCTCTAAGTCACCAACTCTAAAACAAGGCCCGAACATTCTCCAAAGCACTAAAGTTTAATATCCCGGTTTGTGTTGTAAAAAATTTGGTGTGGTCCTGGTTTAGTATTCTTGTTATCCCCCTTCCAATGTTCTGATCGTTGAAATTTATAAGAAGACCGAGTCTTTTTCCGCTAAGCCTTAAGTTGTTGAGTAACTGGGCTTTATGTATAGGCTAAACCAGGTCCGTGGATTTGAACTCCACTACCAGGCAGTCGTCGACCAGCAGGTCCAGGATGAAATACTCATCATCATATACAATACCGCCTACACTATTGGTATCTTAATTTGTGTCTTGACATTGAATCCTCTGCTTCTTAGTTCTTTTACCATGAATCTCTCGTAGGTCTTTTCAGGCAGCCCGACCCCAAGCCTTTTATGGATGGTGTAAGCCGAATCCACAGTATATTTTGCTGCTGTTTCAACGATATCAGGCAGCTTATCATATTTTCTTTCCATCATGATCACCTTAACAAAACAATACTAATTTGCTATTATTTGCAATAAAGTATTATAAATTTATCCATCAAACAAAAAAACAGGAGAACAATCATACGACAATTAATGCATAACACAAACCGGGATATTAAACTTTCGTGTTTTGGAGAATATTCGGGCTTTGTTTTAGAGTTGGTGACTTTGAGAAGGTTGGTGCGTTGAGCCGTGCGTTCGAGCTGTTAGAGCGTTGACAGTGATACTAGAGCCTTAGAGGTTTCGTGAGCCAACTTTTGGTGTCTTTGAGCCTTAAAAATCATATAAAAAATTTTAGTGTTTCCGTGTTTCTGTGAGATTACGTGTCTACCTGCCATCCGACAGGCACAACCATATATTATTCTCATAAAAATACTGTTACTGGTATGATCTTAATATTCATATTTTACGGATCAGCCTGCGCCACCGCTTAAAATGTGAAACATAAGAAGGCCTGTCGTCGAAAGTCGGGTCTGTGATCTTTACCAGGCCGTTCGACGGGAATATCATCCTGTAATACAGGCGAGTCTTTTCCATGACGCTTGCGTTTTCAGGGACTATAAGCCTGATCTTTTCCACAGTGCCGCCTTTGGCCGCATACGAAAATGCCTTACATTCATCATCCGAAGGCTCCGGCCATTTTGAAAGATCGATGAATTCTGGCGGTATATTTAGCCCGGTCCAGAGATGCGTCATTGTCAAAGCTTTCTCCATGGCCAGCCTGGCGCCGCATTTCACGCTCAATTCCTGTACTGCGGCCCAATCATCATTACCGGTGATCTGCTCGCATAAAAGGCGAATGTCATATATCCAGTTGAGCCGTATGCTGTGCCCGTGGCTGTATACAAGATGATTGACCGCATGTATCAGCGCGTCTATCGGGCATAATGTTTTGAAGGAGAGACCTTGAGAGTTTACATTTACGGCATTGTCGAAAAGCTGCCCGACGTCCACGTTCTTACTTACCATGTTGAACGTGTAAAGGTTCCAGTGAACCTCTACAGGGCGATACCTGGAAAGGTCATCGTGACAGAATATCTCTTCGCAATAACCGTTTTTAGATACCTCGAACCGTTTTTCCACACATGCATATCCCAGGCTTTCCATAATTTCGCGAGAACGAATGACGTTTTCAGGACGGACGAGAATGTCAATGTCCCCGCTTGCCCTCAAAGCAGTGTCAGAATATATTGACCGGGCATATGCGGGACCTTTTAGAAGTAACAGGTCTATTTCCTCATAATTAAAAGCATCGAGAATTTGTCCTGTTTGCCTCCCTGCCTGATCCGAGCTTATCCTGCTCTTAAGGAAATCCATTCTTAATACGTTCACAATATTCTCAGGAGGCTGTAATTCGGCGGGCAGCGAGTATATATTTTTGTAGACCAGCGGGGCTATGCCGTGAGTATGTAAGAATACGGCGAACCGAACCCACTCGCTCATGGAAATATCCGGTAGGACCGGCTCACTATCTTTTAAAATGGCTATAAGATATGATAACAGACCGTCAGGAAAATTTTCCAGAGGGTCAATATGGCCGTTACGCAGCTGGAAAACATCATGGATCTTTCTGATCTCGCTCAGAGTGTCATGACCGGCGTTACCTTCACTGGACAGCGTTATCGCCATAACACACCGAACTCATGAAAGATCCTTTTAGAGAGTTGTGTCTATCCAGGTACTCTTCGTCGATGAACAGATCATATGGCCTGAATATTCTCCAGCTCTCGGCCCCGGGAAGACGCTTGCCCACAAGCTTTTTACCCATGAACAGCTGCATCTCCATACCTTCGGGGCGCTTGAAATGCAGGACATACATGTCCTTTTGTCCGGCCATATCCTTCTTTAATAGCGCGGGCCATATGCCGTTTATCCGGTAAACTACATAGAACACGTACGCTTTGGAAAATTTAATGAACCTGTGCCACAGGTACGATAAGCCTCCGCGAAGGCCGCCGGATATCTTTACCAGCTTTGAGCCTCGCTCAACGAAGACGACCTGTCCTATCAGGTTATTCGGCCTGAGCACCCATTTATCAACATAGGCGTTGTTATCGCCACGCGTCTTGATCCCCTCGTCGGTGATCGAGATAATGCGATGCGCCACCTTTTTTCCCTCGTCCGGCGTAAAAAATGCGACTACGTCCCCGCATCTGATGCCCCTGTTAATGTAAGGTATAACGCAAAGCATGTCAAGATCCTTTAAAGTGGGATACATGCTCTTCCCTACGTACACCAGATTGTTTACAGGAACACCTAAATCTACACGTCCCCTGACCATATCCCCAAAACCCTTATATTAATGTAATTCTATTTTTATAAGTTATCTTTATTAGTATTAAAAAATTGCTATCTCTATCTCTTCCCAGAACCTTCCGGATATGCTTACCCGAAGTTTAAATAATGGGATCTCTTTTGCTATTTCGCATGAGTTATGGAATATCGCCTCATTCAGAGACCGTGCATCGTTTTTACTAAGATTTACCCAGTAACGGTGACATGCATCCATGGCCGACCTGTAGATAACGGAAGCCGCCGCCCCTTTCCCGACAGGAATGACTTCATCTTTCCTGGACTGTTCGAGTAAAAAGATGGCTTCTACGGGAAAATGACGGGAAACATCCCATGTGCCGGGGCTGTTTCGTTCCAGAAAATCGCTCCATGTGGGGAAAGGATGCGCATGATAACGCCCGCTGCCGGTATCCCTGACTATCAATACTTCCTCATCGCAGATCGTGTTCCATGGCGAAGGAATGCGGCGGCAGCATGTGGATTTACCGGTCTTCGAAGGGGCTGTGAGCAATACGCCTTTGCCGTTAAGCTCTACAAGGCCGGCGTGAAACGGAAGACATCCTGCCTTTAAGTTTTTATTATAGAAGAATGACAGGAAATTCGCGATAAGGATTATATCGGGCTCGTGATACTCTTCCTTATAATCAACAGCACATATTATGTCGGGTACGTCTTCATGCTGCCATATTTTTATTAGCCCGATCTGGCTGTAATTCCATCCGTTTCCGGGTAGATAGCAGGGTAATTCATCATATTTTTTTGGATCAAGACTATCTGATGTAAATTTTTCAAGATCATCGGTTATAAAATAGATATTAATGCCGTCCTCATCCGGACCGCATGCCTTTAGACGCATTATTGACGCGAATCTTTCCACCCAAGAGATGGTAGTTTTTGTAGGTATGATCCGCCAGGACCTGCCGTTACTTAATCGTAGAAGGAAAGATCTCATATCAATAAAAGCATTTAGCTTCCGAATGCCGCCTGGCCATTGGTACAGCCGCCAAGCCCGGTATTGCTTTGCCCGTTATCGCATCCGAAAGTCTTGTTAGCCTGTCCTACTCCGCATCCATCTGTCGTGTTATTCTGACCTGTGCTGCATCCTCCGGACGTATTAGTATTCCCGGTATTGCAGATGCCGCCTGGATTGCTTATGCCGTTATGGCAAAGAGAACCGCCGGACTGGCCGAGGACTACGTCACTGAACTTTATCAGCTGCGGCTTTTCGTAAACTAGCTTCCCCATAGGATAACCACGTCTATACCCTTATCTACCACACCACATCTTCTTTGAGGACAATGCATCAAAGGTAAGGTCTATTCAAATAATACTTACAACGCAGGCCGTATATAAATTTTGTTTAAATAAAGATGAAGATTAAACATTTTTAGTTCTTTTTGGGGTTTTATTTTAGGTTATTCTGTCCGGATGGCAGGTAGATACTAATTTCACAGAAACACGGAAACACTAAAATTTTTAAATGATTTTTTTAAGGCACGAAATCTCTAAGAACTTACTCACTAAACCTCTAAGGCTCTAGTATCACCGTCAACGCTCTAACACCTCTAACGCTCGGCTCAACGCACTAACCTCTCAAATTCACCAACGCTAAAACAAGACACGAACATTCTCCAAGGCACGAAAGTTTAATGGCCCGGTTGACGTTTCGTTTTATCGATGCCATCCTGGACTTTTTTCCTTTTTGTTAAATTGAAACCGAAACCGGGATATTGAATTTTCGTGCCTTGGGGAGGTTCGGGGTTTGTTTTAGCGTTAGTGTATTAGAGAATTTGGTGCGTTGAGTCGAGCGTTTGGGACGTTAGTGCGTTGACGGTGATACTAGAGCCTCAGAGATTTTGTGAGTGAATTTTTGGTGCCTTTGAGACCTTAAAATTATAAAAAAAATTGTGTTTCTGTGTTTCTGTGAGGTTAGTATCTACCTGCCATCCGACAGGTACAACCACAAAAACATCATCCCGAAAATGATAAAACTTTTCCAGGCATCATTTATCTGGTTTTACATAAATCCTTGACGCCGGGAATATGTCTCTATTCTTCGCTTCCTTACAGTACCAGAACGGGGCCCATATGCTCTTGCTCGAATAATAGTTCTGCGCTATGCAGCTTCCGAGGCATATGCTTTTCATAAGGCATTCGCCGCAGACACCTTCAAGCCGCGCGGGAAGCCCCTCGCGGAGTTCGCGAAGTATCGGCTCATTTGACCATACATCTTCAAGGCGATCTTTTCCGGCTTTCCCGAATGTCAGTTCAGGCACATGCGCCCCGATCCCGCAAAGAGCATAGGTCCCGTCAGCCAGGACTCCGACGATGTTCAATATCCCGCAGACAGTGCACCCGCACCCTGTGCTCCCGAACATCTTTCCCATAGGCCTGAACGCAGGAGGCTGAGTGTAATGTAATTTTAAGAAAGTTTTTTCCGCCAGCTCGCCTTCCACCCATTTTCCAAGGCTTACCAGTTCCTCGATGCCTGAGGTCTCTCCGGCGTCATGCATTTTTTCGCCCCTTGCAGTGGGCTGTACGACGTTGAACTTTAGGCTGCTTGCGCCGAGGGATTCGGCCAGCCTGATCATATCCTCTATCTGGCCGGAATTCCTGCGCATTATGGTCATGATGATCTCGGGCTTTATCCCTGCATTGACGAGGTTCCTTATTCCTTCCAGGGCCGCATCGAAGCATCCTTCAACGCCCCTTACCCATTCATGCGTCTCTTTATTCGCCCCGTCGAGGCTCACGGATATGCAGCCGGGCTTACATGAGGCGATAAGCCGCACCATTTCCAGGGTGCAAAGAACGCCGTTAGTCTCTATGCAGAGAATGAGGCCGTTGTCTCGTATGATATTAATGATCTCCTGAATGTCAGGATGAAGCAGAGGCTCTCCGCCTGTCAATTTTACTCTTTGAAGACCCAATGGTTTAGCTTCTTCTATGATGGATCTAAAAAGGCTGACAGGGATGTAATTGAATTTTCCTTCTTTAGAATATTTTGGGGATATCCAGCAGTGCCGGCAGCGCAGATTGCATCCGTCCGTGAGATAAAAATATATCTGAGTCAGCGGATATGTGCGTTCGCTGGAGCCTTGCGGGATATTTTTGTGCATGGTCGCCCTCTTTTACGTTTCCGGGATCTTTCCCCCATTCCTGAGGAATGTGCGCAGGCAGCCATCAGGATCGGGATGGTCCAGGTTTCCCGTGATATTATAAGTATTTGCGGGACAGTTGCCGGTACAATACTTGATATACTCGCAATCACTGCATAAGTCAAAATTGTTTAACGGTATCATGCGCCTTTCGCGCAGCCTTATCATTTCGGGATGGCGCTGCCAAATATCTATAAGCCGGTCCTCGTTTATCCTTCCAAGCTCGATCTGGCTCAATAGCTGGCACGGCACGATGACGCCGTCAGCCCGCACCGCGAGCCTTTCGAACGGGCATCCGCATCCTGTCAGATAGCCTCTGCCCTGGATGTCATTGCCCTCTTTTCGTGCTTTTTCCATTTCCATCCAGGCTTTCGCGTCGGCCAGCGGTCCGGCTGTCGCGTGTATTCTTCCCGGGTATTTTTTTGTGAGCTTTAGAAGAGCGTTCATCGCCAGCATACGGTCATTCGTATCGAGCCGTATCTTTTTCGAGTTTTGCTGGCATAGTCCCATGTATGATGCAGAATTGGTCGAGAACGTGGGAATGCCGATGTCTTCTAGTAATAATTTCGCTACGTTTTCCAGGTCCGTGACGTTTTCTTTATGGATGGTCACCCTTACCGTGACAGGGACGCCATTCTCTTTTAAGCACTTAAGCCCGTTTATCGCCTTTTGGAAAGTGCCTTTGCCGCGGTATATATCATGGATATTTTCATTAGAGCCGTCAATTGATACCTGTACGGCGTCGCATCTTTTCGCAGAGCTTAAAAAACGGGCAATGTCTTCCGTTATTAAAGTCCCGTTCGTCAGTATTGAATACCTCATCCTGTTTTTAACGATGCCTTCTATTATCTCAAAAATATCTTTTCTGTAGAATGGCTCTCCGCCTTCGAGTACGACTCTCATCACAGAGCATTCGTTGAGCTCTTTGAAAAATTGTAGCCATTCTTCTGCCTGGAGATCATGTTTGACGTCGCCGGGGCTGCTAAAGTGGCTGCAGTAAGAGCACCGCAGGTTGCAGTCGTTGGTAACGGCGATGTCTATCGCCCTCGGCGTCCTCATGATCTTTTCGGCGGTCATATCATGCTTTAGAACCTACAAGGCCTCTGTTTTCAAGGTCAAGGATGAACTCTATCACGTCGTTTTTGTAACTATCGGGAACTCCCTCGCAGTTTTCCGTCAGCTCGCCGAAAACGTCTTCTACGGTGTGGTCGCCGTCGAGATGCTTCCATATGAAAACGCCTGTAGGGTTTAACCCGAATGTCTCTCCTGTGTTTGGATCGTAAAGTAATGCCCAGTCGTCGAACTCTTCTCTGAGGACGATAGACGGGTTAGCAATAGGCCTGTCGATCAAATGAACCCCCCTCAATATAATGTAGATGATAAGAATTAAACATATAAAATGATATCCATATCGATAGACTTGAAGTGACAAACTGAGTAAATTCTGTAATGTTATATTTTTCTTCGGCTTTTTGGATATGATGTTTTTGTGGTTGTGCCTGACGGATGGCAGGTAGGCACGTAACCCCACAGAAACACAGAAACACAAAATTTTTTATATGATTTTTTAAGGGCACGAAATTCTCTAAGAGTTACTCACAAAACCTCTAAGGCTCTAGTATCACTGTCAACGCACAAACACCTCTAACGCCCGGCTCAACGCACTAACCTCTCTAAGTCACCAACGCTAAAACAAGGCCCGAACATTCTCCAAAGCACTAAAGTTTAATATCCCGGTCTGTGTTGTAAAAAATTTGCGTTTTAGTTTATTATTCTTGTTATTCCCTTTCCTATGTTCTGTTCGTTGAAATTTATCAATAGACCGAGTCTTTTTCCGCTAAGCCTTAAATAGTTGAGCAATTGTGCTTTATGTATCGGCTGTATCTGATCTGTGGATTTAAATTCTACTACCAGGCAGTCGTCGACCAGCAGGTCCAGGATGAAATACTCATCATCATACACGATACCTTCGTATGTTATTGGTATCTTGATCTGTGTCTTGACATTGAACCCTCTGCTTCTTAGTTCTTTTACCATGAATCTCTCGTAGGTCTTTTCAGGCAGCCCGACCCCAAGCCTTTTATGGATCGTATAAGCCGAATCCACAGTATATTTTGCTGCTGTTTCCACAATATCAGGTAACTTCTCGTATTTTCTTTCCAACATGATCACCTTAACAAAACAATACTAATTTGCTATTATTTGCAATAAAGTATTATAAGTTTATCCATCAGACTAAAAAAGTGAACAGGTATACGATCATTGAACAACACAAACCGCGCCATTAAACTTTAGTGTTTTGGAGAATGTTCGTGCCTTGTTTTAGAGTTGGTGACTTAGAGAGGTTAGTGCGTTGAGCCGAGCATTAGAGGTGTTAGAGCGTTGACGGTGATACTAGAGCCTTAGAGACTTTTGTGAGTAATTTTTTGTGATTTTAGAGACTTTAAAAATCATATAAAAAATTTTTGTGTTTCCGTGTTTTTGTGAGGTCACGTGTCTACCTGCCATCCGTCAGGCACAACCACAAAAACATCACATTCAAAAAAAACCGAAGAATTAAAAATCAGGTGCTTCCAGAGTGATATATTTAAGTCTTATCAACAAGTATACCTTGATAACCGGCCTGTCATAAATAAGGCCGGCCAGTGTGCGGGGGTATACGGGGATGTTGAAGAGCTTATTGACATATATCGTAAGGTCAATGAGCGTGACTGGCGTCCATATTAAAGATATTTTTCATACCCCGAAAAGTTCAGATAATGAGAAGTTCAAATGGAAAGATCTCATATTCTTTTTCCGGTTCGTTAAGCCCGTCTGGAAGCTCGGTGCTTTATCCATCATTTTATCTATCCTCATAAGCGCCATTCAGTCGATAATGCCTATGAGCACTAAGGTGTTCATCGATTTTGTCATAATGAAGAACGGCTTTGACACCGTCGAAGGCTTTCTGGCGTCTTTTGGCATGGGAACGCTTGCTCCGGGCATTATAGAGCTGTTGAGCTCTTTGAATTTTGTCATACTGGCCCTGATAGTCCTTGGCCTGACCTCGGGGCTCTCGGGAATATTGAAGGACTACCTTAATACGAAATATACGCAGCGGATCACGTTTAACGTGCAGACGACGCTGTTTGACCGCGTGCTGAGGTTCCCGATGTCGTTCTTTAAGGAGAAGCAGACTGGATATCTTGTGTCGAGGGTGCAGAATGACGTGGGCTCCGTGCAGTATTTCTTCTCCAATATCATCTCATCTGCCGTCTCAAGCAGTGTGTCGCTTGTGTTGGGCTTATTGATCATACTGGCCATTAGCACTAAGATAACGCTTTTAGTCGTGCTCCTTGTTCCTGTTTACCTGATAGTGAGCGTGTTCTTTTCGGGCAGGATGAGACGGGTCAGCTATGATGAGATGGAATCGTCGGCGAATGTCTCGAAGGATCTCCAGGAGATATTGTCGGGCGTCGAGGTCGTGAAGTCGTATACGAGCGAGGAGAGGGAAGTCAGGAAGGTTTCGGAGAAGATCGATAAGGTCATTAAGACGAGGATGAAGAGCACGATGATCTCATCTTTTTCCGGCTTTATCATGAGAGGCGTTCAGTCGGTGTTCCTTTTACTGGTCATGTGGTTCGGTGCCATAGAGATACAGAATGGCGCGATGACTATCGGGGATTATGTCGCGTTTATCGCTTACGTGGCGTTTCTTTCCGGGTCTGTTGGAAGGCTGTTCTCGTCTTACATTTCGCTACAGACTATACTGGCGTCGATGGACAGGCTGAAAGAAATGTTCAGTATTGTGCCGGAGCATGAAAATGCAGATAGGCAGCTTATTGTCCCGAATGATTGTAAAGGCGGCATCAAGTTTGAGAATGTAACGTTTTCGTATGACGACAAAGATGCTGTTATTAAAGATCTCAACCTGGAAGTAAGATCCGGGGGATCTGTCGCATTGATAGGGCCGAGCGGGTCGGGAAAGACGACAATAGTGAACTTAATCTTAAAACTTTATACTCCGGGATCAGGCGCGATATACCTGGATGGTGTCGATCTTAGAGATATTGATACGGAATGGCTGAGGAAGCAGATCGCAATAGTGTCGCAGGATGTTTTTCTTTTTGACGATACGATAGAGAATAATATCAGGTACGGGATGCCTTCGGCAAGCAGGGAAGAGGTAATTGAGGCCGCGAAGAAGGCGCATATACATGAGTTCATAGAGTCCCTTCCCGATAGCTATGCTACGATCATAGGGGAGAGAGGGGTGAAACTCTCCGGAGGGCAGAGGCAGAGGATAGCGATAGCGAGGGCGTTCCTGAAGGATGCGAGGATACTGCTGCTGGATGAGCCGACGTCTGCACTCGATACGGAGACTGAGGATAGTATTAAAGGGTCCTTAAGGGAACTGATAGATAACAGGACGACATTTGTCATATCGCATAAATCATCGTTGATCGATATTACGGGAAATATGCTTGTAGTTAAAATAGGAACTTAGCTGAACGAGAATTGGTTTTTCGGTTAGAGAAAAACGTTGTGCCTGACGGATGGCAGGTAGGCACATAATTTCACAGAAACACGGAAACACTAAATTTTTTTAATGGTTTTTTAAGGGCTCTAAATCACTAAAAATTACTCACCAAACCACAAAGGCTCTAGTATCACCGTCAATGCTCTAACACCTCTAACGCCCGGCTCAACGCACCAACCTTCTCAAAGTCACTAACTCTAAAACAAAGCCCGAACATTCTCCAAAACACGAAAGTTTAACGGCCCGGTTTGTGTTGCACCCTGTTCGATCCCATGACGAGCTAACACTATTGCCAAAAAAATGAAACGTCAACCGGGCCGTTAAACTTTCGTGTTTTGGAGAATGTTCGGGACTTGTTTTAGCGTTGGTGAGTTAGAGAAATTAGTGCGTTGAGCCGGGCGTTAGAGGTGTTAGAGCATTGACGGTGATACTAGAGCCTTAGAGACTTTCGTGAGTAAACTCTTTGAGATTTTCGTGCTCTTAAAAAATCATATAAAAAAATTTTGTGTTTCTGTGGTTCTGTGAGGTTACGTGCCTACCTGCCATCCGTCAGGCACAACCACAAAAGTATTCTCAGGAATACTGAAGATAAAATATGTCATCTGTCGATCACGATATAGTCAAGAGTTATGCCGAGCTCCCTGTCGTCATAGCTTAACCGTTCGTCTTCCTTAATGCCGTACTCATATGGTACCCAGGTATTCACTCTGATCTCGAGTATATGATAATCGCCTTCCAGATACACGGCAGGCACCTGGATAGTATGATTATAGTCTCCGGCATACTTTACGAATTCGCCGATCTTAGTGTCATTTATGAATAATTCAACTCTCGCGGGGTCATCTTCAGGCCTGAAGCCCCCTGTGGCAAGAGTGAGGTTCGCGTCGCCGTACTCTGCAGGATAGTAAAAAATGACTTTTGAGGAATCTTTAGTCCACCGGTACTTATTCTGCTCGGGATACTGGAAGCCGTCGATAACGTCAGTATCGTCCTTGCCGCCGACATCAATGACGTATGGCACCGTTATAGTATTGTTCTTATTTATGTCGTATAGCCGGCTATTTGTAAAGAGAGTCCCGAAATTGATCTGTGTACCATAGTAGGGCAGCGGTTTTGGGGAGATGAGGTAATCTACGCCGGAGCCGTAATGCTCAATGGTGTGTTTATCCGTAGTGTTAATTATTACGTTATCCGGACCGTAATAGAATACCAGATAATGCCAGAGCCGTTTTATGGAATTGAAATTTTCCGAGTCGACCATTATGATCGAATCCTCGGTGACACCTTGATCCGTGAGCTGGTTAAACGTACCCATGGACTTTATCGACGTCTTTAATTCCATGTTATATGTGGGGATAGTCACTATGAGCGATATCAGGATCATAAAGGCCGGTAAAATGAACACATATTTTGGATATTTCGATGAGACATAGAATAGAAATAAGACCGCCACGCATAGAGCGAGCGAGAATAACGCCAGTATATAGCCATCCATGTTCATGAGATAATATATGGTCATGTTTCCGGCGGCGTCGAAATATTTTGGTATCGTCGACATCAGGATGAACGCAGTTATAAGGACCGCTATGGACGAAACAATGAATTTTTTGTTATTGAATGTCGGGGACATTTTTTCCATGCCGATGAAGCCGAATATGAATACCAGAGGTATGATCGGCCCTATGTACCTGCCGTACATCTCATAGTTCATAGGGACTATGAATAAGATACAGACAATGAAAAGCCCGACGGATGAGAACAATGCATAAACGCCGGAAATTCGCAGGGGTACGTCCATGAGGTTTTTATCCTTTTTTACCAGGCTGTAAAACAGGATGATCGTGATAACGATGAAAAAGTAGGAGGATAATAACAGGAAATTGATCTCATTTAGGAAGGTCATTAAATAATCGGCTATTATGCCGGGATAATCTATCGTCGCGGCTGACTGGTTCGTCACGGTCGTCGCGACGAAATTGGGATCGTAAGGGGAGCCGAATGAATAATATTCCGTGGGTATCATATAAGCGGAATAGCCTAACCATAAGGTCAGAAAAACGATGAGTGACGCTATTAAGGCCCATTTCTTTTTGACGGCGCGGAGCAGGTCTCCCCCGTTCCTGTTAACGTACAGGTAATAAATGAACGCGAGCACGAACGCCGCTATCATCGCCAGGCCGTTTGAGCGCGTCATGTAGAGATATACGACGGAAAACGAAGCTAAGATGTCCCAGATCTTTTTATCGCTGCTGTAACTCTCCAGGATGAACCACATCGAATATACGAATAGGGGGATGAACAGGTTTTCGCTCATCAGCGTGAACGGATAGAAATTAAAGGCGGGCAAGGTCGCTACGGCTAATGAGCCTGATATTGCCAGGCCTGCGGAGCAATATTTTCTTAGTATGAAATAAGCGGGGAATATTACCGACGTTGTTATTATTGAGTTTATTATCAGCATCGTGTGATAGACCGTATCCCGATCATCGGAGAACAGGTAGGCTATGGACAGAGGGATCGAATATCCCGGTGGTGTGGTCCCTCCCACTATGGCTATGAATTCAGGGTATAGTTTGCCGTTTAGAACATTCTGGGCGATGCTGTCATAGAACGTTTCGTCAGGCATTATTACTAAGGATGCGAAATTTAGTGAGAGAAATATTTTAATTGATAATATAATTAGAAAAGCGGCGATGATAATAAGTAAGCCGTTGCTTAGTTTAGTTTTTTCATTCATCCGGATATCAATGTAAAAGATGTTTTATAATTCATATAATTATTGGTAATTTATCTGCCTGTTTTTTATAAATAAAATGGGTGAGGCGTATAACGAGGAAGTATCATCCCGGATCAATCTGATGGATTCCGGATGTGAACCGCTCAGGGATTGAATAGTCTTGTTGTAAATGCTTATATTAGGATTATGTTAAAAACTCAGTAATGTACATAATCCAGATCGCCACCATAGTGCTGATAATAGAAAATGGAATGGTTACCCAAGTATAACGGAATTCAAGGAATAGAGGATATTTCACTTTCTTATTCGGTCATATATGTAATCCATACCAACGTTTAATAATATGTGAGCTTTTTTGGCCATACTAAATGATGCCGGCCATTTTAGCTTCATCGATCTAAATGTTCTTTTGCTATCCTGCAGTACATAAGAATACGCTAGAACCTCGTTTTTTGTCGGCTCCGGCCATTTTGAAAAATCATCGAAATGCGATGGTATTTTTAATCCGGTCCATTTAGTGGTCATGATCAAAGAATTCTCTAAAGCCATTCTTGCGCAGGTTTCTACGGATCTTTTTTGTAATTTTATCCAGTCGTCCTCTTTCAATCTTTTACAGAGCAGATCGACATCTAAGATCCAGCTTAACTTTACTTCCCTGCAATGGATGAAGCCCATATGTAACGCAGAATATATCAGAGCATCGACAGTATTTAATGTCCGGAACTTCATATCTTTACTATCTATCAGATCAGACCTGTCATATAGCTGCTTAAAATCCATTTTACCTAAAATGGAATACGGGTGTAGATCCCAGTGTATCTCCACAGGACGACACTTCAGGTCGTTTTTATGGAGGAACTGTTCTTCATAGTACCAGTCCCGGGAAATATCATACCTCTTTTTCAAACAGTCATATCCAAGCCCTTCCATCGCGACTCTTGAACGCGGCATATCTTCAGGCTTTATTAAGAGGTCGATATCATTGTATGACCTGGAAGCAGTCTGAGGATAGACCCCGTATGCCAGTCCCGGCCCTTTTAATACCAGGACGTCTATTCCTTCGCTTTCAAATCTGTGGAGAATATATTTTAGCTGGCCTTCGACCTGTAATGATATTGCGGCACTATTCATGTATTTTAATCTTATATTATCCATTATGGTTTTAGACGGAAGATAAAGCGAGGGCATTTCCTTTAGTTTCCAGTAAATGAAGGGCGTTATCCTTTGTTCATCCAGTAATGACAGAAAAGAATACCATTGTTCTAATGGCACATCGGGAGCCTCAACCGGCTCGTTTTGAAGGATCGATATAACATAATTTAGCAGTTCATCGGAGACATTTAGAATTTCATTTCTTTTTATGCCGTAAAGCGTGAACTTTTCATGTATCGCCTTAATATCATCTAGTTTTGTAGGATAAGAGTCGATCATTCCAGGCGTGTAATCTTCCATTATGAATTATTTGGTGATGTCCCGTATATTTAAAACATTATGGTCCTAAAATAAGAAAAGTTGATAGAAGCATATTGTGATCATGATTGAATATTGTTTTTCATGTAATCCTCTACAAATCCTATCATATATTCGTTCACGTCGATCTTTTCACTTAACATTATTTCCTTCTTACTTTTCCACATATCTTTTATATCAGGCATTGTGAGTAATTCATCGATCTTTTTACCGGCTTCATTTTGATCATTAAAACTGTAGAGAAGCCCGTATCTTTGTTCCAGTTCATTCAGGTATCCTAATTTGCCTTTCAGCGATGATATGTATATGGAAGGAGTGCCCAGCACTGCGGCTTCGGCTGCCATAGTGGCGCCTTCTCCGATGTACAAGGCCGCATAGTATAGCAGGTCGTGTATTTTTTCTGGCGAGATATTTACCCGATATTTTTTTAATGAATTGTCAAGAGGGCCTTCGGAGGATAACAGGACTTTACCGTGTTTTTCCAGTTCTATAATTAATTTTTGTATATCGCGTATCCCATGCTGTCCGATATCGTGGCTTGATCTCCAGGAGACAGACCTTATGATAAAATATTTTTCATCCTTTTTCAATCCGGTTTCTTCGAGCGTCTTAATGTCAGGGGTAAAGTGATCCGGATGGAGATACGCCAGTTCCTTGTAACCGTCATATCTTACCTGCTTTTTACCGAGATCCTGCATAAAGCATGCGGGAGTGTAAATTTTGTTCACGAAAGGCATGTATAGTATTCTCTGCTCTTTGCTGTGTTCGGTATCGAGGAAATTGACCGACCTTTTTTTTAGTAAGAATGAAACATGAGGTGCGCGAATTGAGCTTAGTCCGAGGAGAAGGTCCGGGTTAAAACCTCTTACGGCTTTATACATCTTTAGGTCCAGTACCGGTATGTTGAATGATTTTCCGGGTAAACTATCGCCGTAGCTGCCTAGTTCGACATATTCGAGGCCATATCGATCCAGTAATTCCAGGGAAACGTCTTTTTTTGACGCTGTAATTAATATTTTGTGTCCTCTCTCCCTCATCAGCCTGATGAAATCTTTAAAGAAATGGACGTCAGCCGGGTGGTTTATGTCTACGACGATCTTTATGAAGTTCATCTCCCTGGTAGAATATTGTTAGAATGAATAGATATTAAAAACACGCTCTTAAACCTTTAGGTGAAACTGCAAGATCTAACAATGAAAAAGAAGGAACAGGGATCATTGATCCCTACTTCATGTATCTTTGATTATATACCACATATTTTTGACAGCTTTCGTTATAACGCCCAATGTTAACATTATCAATATGTCAAGGCTTATGAGTAGAATGATACCCATCGCGATACACCCGGAGATGTATAAGATCTCATCGTGAAAGATCCTCCCGGAAGTGACATGGTATGTATATGAAAATATCTGGATGTTCCCTCCCAGGATATAGTATGGAATATGATCCATATCGACCATCATGCCGGCAAAGCCGCATATTAATGCGGTACGCAATGCAGGGTGTATTTTTTTAGATAATTCCATTTATACTCCTTGATTAATCAATAATTTCCGGATATTTAATATCGTTTGAAAGAAATTATGCGAATATAAGAAAAATATCGATAATTGTTTATTTATTTGTTTTCTATGAAATATTAAATTAAAAATTACTAATTTCAAAAAGATATTCCGAATAAATTTTTCCTTATGACGATATAGACATCATAAGATCCGATCATATTAATAGGAAAGATTTAATTTAATTAATGTCTTAAGGAATTACAAAATTAAAACAATAAAAATTATTTAATATTCTGTTATTGAATTAGCATTAAAAATGGGTATTAGTATGAGTGAGAAATTAAAAAGCATTCTTGATAAGAAAGGCCCGATTAGAAAAATAGGCGTAATAGGCATGGGTTATGTTGGTATCCCGGCCGCTGTGCTCTTTGCTGACTCTGATAAGTTTGATCTCGTATATGGTTTTCAGCGTGATTCAAAGACTTCAGGTTATAAGATCGACATGCTGAACCGCGGCGAAAGCCCTCTTAAGGGAGAGGAACCGGGCTTAGAGGATTTTATCAAGAAAGTCGTTCAGGCCAATAAGTTCAGGTGTACTTCTGATTTCTCGAAGATCTCTGAGTGTGACGCTGTCACTCTCGCCATACAGACCCCGTTCAAAGACCCTAAGGACCTTATTCCTGATTTTAGCGCTCTCATAGAAGGTATACGGCTTGTAGGACAGAATATGTCTGAAGGCACTTTAGTCGTGCTGGAATCGACCATAACCCCGGGCACAACTAACGGGATGGCAAGGCAGATCTTAGAAGAAGAATCCGGTATGAAGGCCGGAGAAGATTTTGCTCTCGCCCATGCTCCTGAAAGGGTGATGGTCGGCAGGTTATTACAGAACATCAGGGAACATGACCGCTGTGTAGGCGGGATTGATGATGTCAGTACGCAAAGGGCAGTTGAACTCTACTCGCCGGTCCTCACAAAAGGAAAGATTATACCCATGACAGCGACAGCTGCAGAAGTGACGAAGACCGCGGAGAATACTTTTAGAGACTTGCAGATAGCTGCAGCAAATCAGCTTGCTTTATATTGTGAAGCGATGGGTATCAACTTCTATGATGTAAGAGCAGGTATTGACAGTCTAAAAGGAGAAGGGATTACCAGAGCAATATTATGGCCTGGTGCTGGGGTAGGCGGTCACTGCTTGACGAAGGATACATATCATCTGGAGAGAGGCATAAAAACTCTGGAAGGAAAGCTCGATTATCCGGAAGGTAAAGAATCGATTTTTGTATTAGCTAGGCAGGTAAATGACTTTATGCCGAGGCATATGTTTAACCTGACATTAGATGCACTGGCAAGCGTTGGAAAGAAAACTTGTGATTCTAAGGTGGCAATACTCGGATGGGCGTTCTTAAAGAACTCTGATGATGCAAGAAATACTCCGGCAGAATTATATAGGGATTTAATGTTAGAAGCCGGTATACTTGTAGATGTGCATGATCCGTACGTGTTGGATTATCCGGGCGTGGAAATCGGCCACGATATTAACAGTATACTAAAGAATGCCGATGTTATAGCAATATTTGCAGGTCATGATGCATATGTGGAATATAGCCCAGAATTCATAAAAGGATTGTCTGGCCAAGAACATCCAGTAATAGTGGATGGGAGAAATATTATTGAGCCTGATGCATTTATTAAAGCAGGATTTATCTATAAAGGCATAGGTAGAGGAGACAAAAACTAGTACGTAATAAAATGAAGCAAGAGTCAGGATATTTATGAAAATTGTAACAGTGGTAGGTGCTCGTCCACAATTCATTAAATGTGCTCCAGTATCCAGAGAAATACGTAAGGAGCACATGGAGATATTGGTACATACAGGTCAGCATTATGATCATGATATGTCTGATATCTTTTTTGAGGAACTGGGAATACCCAAGCCAGATTATAACTTAGGAGTTGGATCTGCGTCCCATGGAAAACAGACAGGAGAAATGCTTGCAGGTATTGAAACCATACTTATAAAGGAAAAACCAGACATTGTGCTAGTTTATGGAGATACAAATTCAACGATTGCTGGAGCCTTAGCCGCATCAAAGTTACAAATAAAAATTGTCCATGTTGAAGCGGGATTACGCAGTTTCGATAGAACTATGCCTGAAGAGATTAATAGAGTGGTAACTGATCATCTTTCTGATATATTATTTTGCCCTACGAAAACATCAGAACAGAATTTATTAAATGAAGGAATAATAAATGGGGTTCACTATATTGGAGATGTAATGGTTGATGCATTAGCATACAATTTATCACTGGCAAATGAAAAATCGAAAATAATATCTAAGTTAAACATAGAGAATGGAAAATATTTGGTTGTTACAATTCATCGTCCAAACAATACTGATGAAAAAAGCAATTTAGTATCGATTATTGAATCATTAATTGAAGCAAATAAGAAAGTAATATTTCCAGTACATCCCAGAACGAAGAAATATTTAATCAATTATGGGTTATTTGAACATATACAAAAACAAAAAAATATTGAACTTATCGAACCACTAGGTTATTTAGATATGCTACAGTTAATGGCTAATTCGGATAAAATAATAACCGATTCTGGCGGAATTCAAAAGGAAGCATATATGTTAAAAATACCATGTATTACTATTAGAGATAAAACAGAATGGATTGAAACTCTGGATGATAACTGGAATATTTTAACAGGGTCGAATAAGAATAGAATAATTGAAGCAATAAAGGATATTAAAAGACCAAAATCGAATAAGAATATATTCGGGGATGTTGGTGTAAGTAAAAAGATAAGAAATTTAATAAAGACATCATAGGACTATTTAGGAGCAATTAATATAATAAACGGAATAAAGTTTAATAGAACGGTAATAGATATTCAATGGGCATTTATAAGTATAGCAATTTCTTCCTTAGTTCATTTTTTATTACGGATAATTATTGGTAAAGATTTAGGAGTAGATGGTTTAGGAGTATATACCCTTATATTTACTATATATTTATTCGGTATGCAATTCGCTAATTTTGGTATCGGTGCTGCAATAACTAAATATGTTGCAGAAAAAAATGAAGATATTAGTAGTATAACGCGGTTTGTTTCTTATGGAATAATAAGTTCAGTTTTAGTTGGAACTATAATTTCAATAATATTATTTTTCTTATCCCCATTTATTTCTTTATATATATTTCATGATAGTAATGTAGAAATATTATTAAAAATAACTGCCCTATGTTTTCCGTTCATTGCAGTACAAAAAGCTGTATTAGGTGGATTAAATGGTTTACGCAAGATGAAATACTATGCGTTTCTAAATATCATTCTGAATGTTTTAACAATAATTGTATCTATAATTTTAGTAATTATACTAAACATGGGGATCATTGGTGCTGTAATAGGATTTGTAATTCCTACAGTAATATCAGGCATATTATCATTTATTACTATAAAAGAATACTTTATTATCCCTAATCAACTATTTAATGAAACTTTTATAATAA
The DNA here is from genome assembly GCF_021023085.1 of Methanooceanicella nereidis. NCBI lineage: Archaea > Methanobacteriati > Methanobacteriota > Methanomicrobia > Methanocellales > Methanocellaceae > Methanooceanicella > Methanooceanicella nereidis. Next base: position 190,887 of record NZ_PGCK01000005.1, read on the forward strand.
TAACTTCTTTTGGATTCTATGTAATGCTTGGTAATTCCATATCTATGATAAATACACAAATTAATACATTGCTATTAGGTTTTTACTTAAATACTTTCGAAGTAGGACTCTTTGCCGTCGCCACTACATTAATACAGGGTATGTTATTAATTCCTAGTTCCATACAAATAATTTCGGGACCTTCGTTTTCTCGTTTAAATAGTAAAAAGGAATATACATCTTTAAAACTAGTCACAAAAAAATGTATTATTTATACGTTTATTGTAATGTTTATTATTTCAATAATATTTATTATTGTAGGTAATCAGTTAATACCACTTTTATTCACTGAAGATTATAAAGCAGCTTACATCCCACTAGTAATCATGATTATAGGATATTTAATATATTCACCTTTTGTATCAATAGGGTCAATATTTGCAAATATTGGTCAAGTAAAACTTTCTTTTAAAATTAATTTAATATCTACATTCATAACAGTAATATTAAATTTAATTATGATACCCACATATGGCATAATTGGCGCAGCTATTGCAACTACAATTTCATTAATAATAACAACAATAATAAACCTAGCTATAATAAAAATTTATATAAATAAATGGACTTTAAAAATAGTTACAAAACCAAATTAAATTTAAACTTATATTTATTTATCTAAAATATTTTTCATCATAATCATTAACTTTATAAGCAAATTGCGAGTATCAACGTATTTATTAATCATATGGATTAAATAAGTTTGCTTGGAATTTAACGAAATATTAACACAGTTTATTATAGAAAACCAAATACATTTAAATATCCCAATAGTAGTTTTTATACATGCAAATTTATATAAAAATAGCAATTATCATCATATATAACATCGTTATAAAAATCTAGTATATTAATTAATATAATATATTGATATACAATTATCCATATATAACTTATTCTGGTTTTTACAATTATTTATCTCATTCAAGTGTGGCATCATAAGAGACCTAGCTGTTGTAACATGAACAGGTAATCCCCTCTGCATCGTAGAGTGATCAATTATCGCGTAATTATCGTGAAATATATTTATAGTATCAACATTATCGCCAATTAGTACTGAATAACTATATGGACTTAAATCTTTATATTGCAATGCTAACTTCTCACTCTTTGATTCATGTTGCAAATATAGACCAAGGATATTAAAATCTACAATAATATCATTAGATTTATCCGAATAATTATATAGCCAATAAAAACTAACTTCTGTATCCATATATTTAGTAAGAGATGTTGCACCAGCCTCGTTTGTTAACACTAAGGAAATAGTTACTAGAATACTAAGTAGGATCATTATGACGGTAATAATAATTAATATATATTGTTTATATGATTTTTGATTTTTTATAATATAAGTATATAAACTAAGACCAAATATTGGGAAAAATAATAAAACTTGAGGAAACGAAACAGAATTTGACTTATAATAAAGGAAAGTAAAGATAACTGTGGATATGAGAATAGATAAAGCGAAAAATAAATTGTCCTTGTGACGTACTACATTATTATTCCTGTATATATACAAATAAAAAAATATAGAAGTTATTAATAAAAATGTGGATAATGCGTATAAAGATAACAAACTTATAAAATAAACTTTTCCATATAGTAAACTTTTATAATTATAACTATAAGGTACATAGAAAGATTTACCACCAAACAATTTTGTAATAGCGTTTACAAAATAATCTTCTAAGCTAGAATCACTTATATATCCAGATATATACTCCGATTGCCATAAATGTGAGAAAGTAAATACTACTACAGTAGCTAATAATAGTATTGATAAAAGTGTTATTACATTATATTTATGAAAATATAAAAATTTGTTATATTTATTTAAAAAATTAAATTTTTTTGTTAAATAATATAATAAATATATAAAAAATAAAGTAAAAATATAAAGAAATATAATCATAAACATCGAATGCCAATAATGTACTAAACTAATAAGACTTATTAATATAATAATATAATTGGATTTTCTATTGATCATATTCAGGTTATTTTTTATTGAAATAAATATGATAATTACTAATAACAGTGAGGGAACAGCGACGTAGAATGATCCATAAGATCTTGTAGATATTAGGTATAATACCATATAAATAGATAATAAAAAAAATATAACTTTATTATTGGTATTAATATATTTTTTAATCATAGCAATGTATGCAATTGGAATAAACAATACCCCTAGAGGTAAAGCAATTAAATAAAATGTAGGTAGCCCTGTAACATAGTGTAAAGTCAGAAATAAAGTTATAAAACAAGGAAAGTACGATTCTGTTTCGATTATTTGTTGAACCCTTAATGGTAATCCAAAATCGCCATTTACGTTATGCGATATAAGTGGTATTAACATAATGTTATCTAAACGAATATGATTATTAATATACAGTTCATTAAACCCAACAAAAATACCCTCAAATCGTTCGATGTAAATTTCATTACTTGAGAAATATAGCATAACATAAGAAATTGTAATAAAAATTGTTATTAATAATATTTTTAATAATCTATTATTTTTCATTAAATATCAAGTTCCCATCTGAAGTAAATAATTGATATTACATTTTAGTATTATATTTTGAGCTATATCAACTCATCATAATTGTTAAGAATGTCATCTACTATTGTATGCCATAAATACTCTTCAGAATACTTCAATATGTACTCATAATCCCAATTCTCATTGATAGCATTTAAAATTTTTTCCGCAAGATCTTCTGAATTACCAGGTATAGCCAGTAGACCAGTTTTACCTTCTTTAATCACTTCTTCACTACCACCATTTATAGTAGCGACAACAGGTTTACCGCAAGCCATAGCTTCTACCTGAACTACTCCAAAGCTTTCGCTTAGACTAGGTAACACAAATAAATCACAAGCATTCATCCAATAATTCAATTTATAATCTTCTATAAAACCAACCAATCTAACATTGTCTCGTAAATTAAAATCATTGATCATTTTTTGTAATTTGTTTTTCTGCGGACCATGGCCCCCAATATAGCAAATAACATCCGGTTTATAGTTTCTAATAATATTTATCGATTCTATTAAAAAGTTAAACCCCTTTCTATCAATTAATACTCCTAAAGAAAATATAATAAATTTATCTGTAGGAATGTTTAATATATTTCTTGCATAGTTTTTATCAATATGTTTAAGATGGTTACAATTAAAGCCATTTTTTATATATTTTACATTATTATTATATCTCTTTAACAGTGGAATATCTTTTTTATTAACCCTAAATATTAAATCTGCATTCTTCCATATATCGTAAATAATACTGTTAAGAGAATTATACTCTCTTAAAAACCATTCCTTATTCTCATGTATTGTCAATACAAATGGTACATTATACCTATTTTTTAATTTAGAGCCAACATATCCAGCAGATATAGTAAAATGAGAATGAACTATATTAAAATCTATATTATTTTTTAATATAGACTTTTCGACTACCTCATAATGTTTTTCAATTAAATATGGCATAGAAAGTTGTACAGGAAGATAAAAGAAGGGAGTTGGTATTACTTCTACATTATCCGGTATATTTAATAGATTAATCTTTGAGCTTTTATTAAATGGTTTTAAATGATTCACCGGAATATAGTTAGATAATTCTGCGAAAGAATTAATTCTAACTAAAACATATACTTTGTTAAACTTTTTTGCAATAATTTCTATTGGATATTTAATAAAGTTAGCATATGAGTGAGATATTACTAGTAAATTTTTTTGCGACATTATAACACCGATTTAATATATGCAAGTTATTTAAATTGATGTCCAATTTTATTCATCTCTATTTGGCTAGAAGGATAGTTTTCAAAAAACCATACCATGAAGGAAGTTACATCCATTTTATCTTTTAACAAGGAATATCTCTTGGAGTTCCACTGTTGTTTAATATTAGATGTTTGGGCCAATTCTACTGCCTTGTCAATCGCTTCTTGTGGATTGCTAAGATTAAATATAAGACCATATTTTTGTTCTAATTCTATAAAATTATTCATATCATTTGCACCAACAAAAGTGTTGGACCTTATTGCTGGAGTTCCCAGTACTGCTGCCTCGGTTGTCATGGTCTGTGAATCGCCAACAATAAAATTAGCATAGTATAGCAGATCATGCATTTTTGATGGCGATACTTTTACACGATATTGATCTAATTGATCCGGTAATTTAGACTCAGAGGTGATAAATACTTTAGTATAGTTACTAAGTTCATTGACAAGCTGGATCTTATTCTCAAGATTTAGGCCTTTCTGCCCTAAATCATGTCCTGCTTTCCATGCTACGAAACGTACTATGACAAATTTATCATCCTTAGTAAGGTTTAACTCATCTAGGACCGCCGGGTTCGGAGTGAAACGGTTCGGATGTAAATAGGCCAGCTCTTTATATCCGTTAAATCTAACCTGTTTATATCCTAGATCCTTACTGAAATTTGATGGAGTCAAAATGGCATCACAAAACGGATAAGTGATCTTAGCGGTAGAGTTAACGACTTCAGAGTCGTTAAAAATTATCGCCTTCTTGCCCAGTAGTCTTGAAGCATGGGCAACGCATGGATTAAGCATTCCTGTTAAAATATCAGGCTTAAATTTACGTGCAATACGGAATACATCATAATCGCGTATTATCCATTCCTTAAGTAAACCACCAGTAGATGTTCCTTGTTTACTTATGACAACATGCTTAATATTATATTCCATTAGAAGGTCTACAGCAACGTCTTTTACTCGTGCGGTAACAAGTACTTCATGACCATCTTTTTCCATTGTCTTTATAGTATTTTTAAAGAAGTGGACATGAGCCGGATGCCCAATATCAATAAGTAATTTAATAAACGTCACCACCAAGGGGTTCCTTATTCAGAATCTATTAATACTCCTATCCGCCTGCATATCGAATAGCATCGCGAACATCAAAAACTGTAGCCCAATTAGAGTGATGAATACTGCAAGTAATGGGAAGTTAGGCGAAACATAGTTATGTAATATCTTTTCTGCTAGGATACACATACAAAACAATAACCCGAAAGGCACCATGATCATACTCGCTGCATAAAATAATACGAGAGGATTAAAATCCAGCAAGATATACTTGGTCTTAAGCCTCCACAAAAATCCCTTAAACAACATTGGAGAGACTTTTCTGATATACCTGCTGTATTTGATCTTCGATTTCTCGCGCCCGTACCGTGATGGCATAGGAATATCAAGTGTCCTCATTCCGAATGCATTTAGCTTAACTAGAATGTCATTACAATATCCGTAGTAGGTATATACGGCATCTATATCCAGCGCTTCCAGTGCCTGTTTTGATATTACTGTATACCCATTCTGTGGATCGGTAACGCTCCAATATCCGCTGGCGATCTTTGTCAGCATTGTAAGGATAAAATTCCCGAAAGACCTCCACTTGCTCATTCCTTTCCTGAAATCTTTGCTGATAAGCCTGTTACCTTTAGTATAATCTGCTCTACCCTCAATGATCGGAATAAGCAAACGCGGCAACTGCTCCGGGTCCATCTGGTTATCCCCGGCCATAACGGCTACCATGTCCATTTCATCTTCTAGAGCACGCTTATAACCATTAATAATAGCAGCTCCGACACCCTTGTTCACTTCGTGCCTTATCTTTACGAGCCTGGGATCAGTCATCTTTGCCACTATCTCAGGCATCCTATCGGTGCTGCAGTCATCGATAAGATATATTTTATCAACATATTCAGGAATACTATTAATTGTCTCTTCTATCAACAACTCTTCATTATAAGCCGGCACGACAACACCGATCTTATAAAGATTAAATAGCCCAAATATCTGGTCATCCGTATGGATCGTCTTTACCTTCAAGCCGCTATTGATCGATAATATCGAGAGCTTATCAATGATATTTCCCTGCTCAAAGTTCAATACACCAAGGTCGATCTTATCTAAGCTTTTACTTGAGAAGGCTACAAAGCCGTTATTTTTACTCCTGGGCTTCTTGTTATTCAAATAAAGAATGGTCTCGTTTACCATTGAATATCGTTCGCCTGACGAAGAGGAAATAGCAATATCATAGCCGCTATTCAGGTGCTCAAAAAGCTCGGGTATACTTTCAGGGTCGTGAGAACCATCGCCATACAATGCGACAAAAACGTCCGCGTTGCTTTCCGATATGATCCGTTTGTACGCAGATGCATATCCATGCTTCATCGGATCTACTATCTCGGCACCAAGACTTGACGATATACGTACTACGCGATCATCATAGTTTTCTAGTATAACATAGACCTTATCGACATAGTTTTTCGTCGCAGCGATCACGCTGCCGATGGTAAGATAGTTCAACCTGTGATAAATGATACCAATGCTCCTCACAGGTTTTTCTGTGCCTGCCGTCACGGTATCGCGTCCCTGAATGTCCAAGACCATATTACCTTATTCTCCGGTTTTATACTACTACTTTGATGTCATGCTTTTCGCGCAGGTTCGGTGTGTAGCTGCCAAGTAATTTCACGACATTCCTGCACCGGTAAGATTCTACGGATGCCATCGCCACTTCCAGCGCATGCCTGCCGTCCTCGCCAGTTGCAAGCAAATCACATTTTCCTTTGCATGCATCAGTAAAGTTCTGTAACTCATTCATCAGAGGCTCTTTCTTTTCGACCTTAGCCTCTTTTATCCATTCTTTATCGTGTATGACAACTTTCTGCTCCATGTAGTCGCCATAGCCCACTCCTTCAGTGCCGATTACAGTGAAATTCCGGGTCTTATGAGGAGTGAGCCAGTTAGTTTCCACGACTCCGGCCTTATCACCGTCAAACCTCAATATCATTGAAGCATGATCCTCGAAAGAGTGAATTTCCTTCCCTGCTATCGTATAGACCTCAGAGACGTATGAGTCATAGAGATAAGATATAATGTCAATGTCATGCACTCCGATATCCAGGATGACGCCTACATCCCTTATCCTCGGATTATACGGGCCGACACGCCTGGTCGATATCGAGACTATCTTTCCAAGCTCGCCGCTCATGATAAGCTCCTTCATCTTCATGACCGCCGGGTTAAAACGCTCGATATGCCCGACCATGAGCTTCAAGTCCTGCTTTTTCGCGGCGTCGATTATCTGATCTGCACTCTCGATGTTATTCGCTATCGGCTTTTCCACAAGAAGGTTCGTGCCTGCTGCAATAACATCCAGGGCGACACTTTTATGCAGCGTGGTCGGGACCACTATGCTTACTGCATCCATACCCGTTTTCAGCATTTCCTTATAGTCAGTAAATCCCTGAGTATTATACTGCCTTGAAAGTTCCTCTACCCTTTTTTTGTCCACATCGGCAATGCCGGCAAGCTCTACACCCGGTAGCTGGCTGTAGGCGCGAATATGGTTCTGCCCCATTGCGCCAGCTCCTATTACACCTACTTTCAACATTTATACCCCAAACTTTACTTCTATAGGCGTTTTTACATTTTAACGTTATTAGCGTTTTAACCTTTCAGAGATGAAATCAATATCTTCAGCCGTTACCGATGGATGGACCGGAAGAGATATCACTTCTTTCGAGATCTTTTCAGCGACAGGATGAGTCTCGTCATATCCAAGCTCCTTATAGAACGGCTGCTGGTGAATCGGCAGAGGATAATATATTCCCGTACCTATGCCCGCATCGTTGAGCATCTTAATGACATCGTCCCTCGACATGCCGTATTCCTCAGTGACACGTATGGTATACTGGTGGAACACATGTTTGCATCCTGGCATCGCCGAAGGCATTATAATGCCGCTGACATCCTTTAACTTCTCGTTCAACAGCTTCGCGTTCGCCATTCTCTTCTCGTTGAACACGTCAATCTTCTTTAGCTGCGCCAGGCCGATAGCCGCCCCTATGTCGGTCATCCTCAAGTTAAAGCCCAGCATCTCATGATAATATCGCACTTTCGAGCCATGGGATTTCGCCATCCTCGCTTTCTCTGCGAACTTCCCGTCATTGGCAGTAATAATGCCGCCTTCGCTCGTGGTCATGTTCTTCGTGGGATAGAAACTAAAGCATCCCACATCATAAGAACCGGCCATCTTGCCATTTTGCGTTGCGCCGTGAGCCTGGCATGCGTCTTCGATGACCGCCAGATCATGATCCTCCGCGATATCCATTATGGCTTTCATGTCGGCTACATGGCCATACAGGTCGACAGGAATGATCGCCTTCGTATTCTTTGTGATCTTATTTTTGATGCTCTCTGGATCGATATTGAACGTATTCTCTTCGATGTCCGCGAACACCGGTTTAGCTCCGGTGAACAATACGCTGTTTGATGTCGCGATAAATGTGAAAGGAGTGGTGATGACCTCATCGCCTTTGCCTATCCCTTTTGCAAGAAGCGCGACATGAAGCGCAGCAGTGCCCGAATTGACAGCTATGGCATGCTCGACGCCAACGTACTTCGCGAACTCTTCCTCGAACTCCTTGACTTTCGGTCCTTCAGCTATCGTGCCAGACCTCATGACGTTCATAACGCCGTTTATCTCTTCCTCGCCGATCAATGGTTTAGCGATAGGTATCATCATAATCATATCCTGTTTAAATTTCTCAGCTCTTCAGGCATGTCGATAATTTTTGCCGGGAATCCAAGTGCCAGTTTCCATGCAGGCACGTCCTTAGTGACAAGAGCGCCGGCCGCAATCATGGCGCCTTCACCGATCTCTACACCTGGCAATATCGTACAGTTGGCACCTAAAGATGCTCCTTTTCTCAACACCGGGCCTTTCAGGTCATACTTTACCCTTATCGGATACTTATCATTAGTTAATACGGAACATGGGCCCAGGAAAACATTGTCTTCTATTATAGTGTTAGTGGGAATGTAGACGTTACTTTGAATGCTGACGTTATTTCCTATCGTCGTAGTGCCGTCGATCACCACGTTCGTGCCAATGAGCACATTATCGCCTACGTTCGTCATCTCCCTGACCAGGATATTATGCCCGGTCCGAAGATAATTACCGATCTTTACGTCACAATATATGGTCGAATTAGGGCGGATGACCGCGTTATCGCCAATCTTTACCCCGTCAAAAGACCCTTCCTCAAAACTTAGGCCATTTGATAAAAGCTCATTCAGTATCTTTCCGCTCGGATAGCCTAAAGTGACATTCTCAAGGATGGTACAATTATTACCGATGACGTTTTTACCATATAGTTTACACGATTCGTGTATCCTTTGATTACTTGATGATCTTAAAAATTGAGATTCAAGCAATTAAATATCCCCCGACAAAAAAATTAGCCAGATAAGAACATGGCTTTCTCATTAACCTTTTTATAAAGGCTGGGGAGTGAATTAAAGTAGACGTTTTTAAAATTTTTTGAAGACTGATAGTACTAAGATTTCCATCATCCCTACCAACACCAACTCTCACGTCCTCTTATCCCCCAAAGTGTTACTTATTACTAGATAAGTATGTTTATATCATTTTCGGTTTATACAAGGCAAGTTATTCATAACATTTATTAAAAATATCAAGCCTCGATCCCACACGATTCTGCTTCACCCGCATTAACCTCTGCATAAAGCGAGCTAAGCCTCTGGATCAAAGACTCCAGCACAGGCTTGATATTCTCCCTCTCCGCCGGGTCCGCCACACTAACTCTCGTAGCCAGCTTATCAAGGTCGCGGTCGATCTTCTTCAGGTACCTCTTAAGCTCTTTATCCGGAGCGTTCTTAACATCCCCATCCGAATACGACTCCACCAAGCCCTTCACATCATCGGCAAGCTTCAATACCTCCGCATCCCTCTTCAGCGACCTCAGATAGGAAAGAGCTTCATTCTTATCCATTTTCCTGGCACAGATTGCATCATACGCCGGCCTCTGCAATTCCGCAGGAAGCCTCGCAATGTCCTCGATGATATTGACATTCATGACATAGGGCGGTTCCCTGACATCATCACACGACAATGTATTCTGAATACACTTCGCAGACTCAATATCGCTCACAAAAAGCTCCTGAACCTCTTTCGTAAGACGTTTCGCCAGCCCTACCTTCGCGGCTACATAGTGGGGAGTCTTACCTATGATCTCCGCGATCTCATTATACTGATAATCAAAAGACTCTTTCAGGGTGACAAAAGCATGGCCAAGCTCAATATCGTTGATATCCTCACGCTGAATGTTAGCGATGATCTGCTTAAACCTGGCATCCGCCTCAGTCTCATCGACAGCGACAATGACATCCTTACCGACAATAAGCTCTGAGATACCGAGATCCTTCAAAGCCTCAAGCCTTCGCGCACCGTCGATGACTTCATAGCCGTTGCCGGACCTGCAGACTAAAATAGGCTGCAAAAGGCCCACGTCAGAGATAGTGGCCGTTAAGTTGGTGCATTTCGAAAAAGTTTTTCTGATATGATCCTCGCTCTGGCGCACGCTATCTATAGAAATAGTTTCAAAAACAGGCTTAGCTGGCTTTGTTCTACCACCCATTAATTTTACCCCCCGGATACAAACCAAATAATCGCTTGGTAAGTATAAAGAAAATATGTGGTAATAAACTTAAATGTTTCTATAATAACGAAATATTATAGATAATTAAATACAAAAAAATGTAATTAACTAACTTGTTGCATAACAAAATAATTAAACACATTTTAAAATACGTTGTACCTGTCGGATGGCAGGCAGGCACGTAACCTCACAGAACCACAGAAACACAAATTTTTTTATATGATTTTTTAAGGGCTCTAAATCACAAAAAATTACTCACGAAATTCCCTAAGGCTCCAGTATCACTGTCAACGCTCTAACAGCTCGAATGCTCGGCTTAACGCACTAACCTTCTCTAAGTCACCAACGCTAAAACAAGGCCCGAATACTCTCCAAGGGCACGAAAGTTTAATAACTCGGTTTGTGTTGCGCCTTTTTGATATTGTTATGTCCGGTATTCTTTAATCGTGTAAACGTCAACAGTGCCGTTAAACTTTAGTGTTTTTGAGAGTGTTCGGGCCTTGTTTTAGCGTTGGTGACTTAGAGAAATTAGTGCGTTGAGCCGGGCGTTTGAGGTGTTTGTGCGTTGACGGTGATACTAGAGCCTTTGTGATTTGGTGAGTAAACTCTTTGAGATTTTCGTGCTCTTAAAAAATCATATAAAAAAATTTGTGTTTCCGTGTCTCTGTGAAATTACGTGCCTACCTGCCATCCGACAGGCACAACCTAAAATAAGATCCCATAAAAATACGGAAGGACATAATAAATCAACATCGATTTTTACCATTGTAGTAAGAGAGAACATCGCATACAAGTTCAATATTTTAATACAGGTTCATGCTCTCGGGGTTATAGCCACATTTTTACCCTTCCACACAGAGGATAACTTCCCCGTAAAAATAAACTCCTTGAGCTCATCCGGCCTGTACAGCCTGCACTGGTACGCAAATATCCCCAAGATAAGCAACCCCACAACCTCAGGCACGAACGTATCCATATTAGTAAATAAATTCTGCAATAGATACATCACATAATTACCATATTCATGCTTCGGGAACTCCCATCCAAAAAGCGGCCAGAACAGCGTCTCCGGATGCAACCACAGATAATCCTCCGCAATATGAAAGATCGCCCCCAGTGCCAGAAACTGAAAGCCCAGTCCCTTCCCAAACCTGTTAGCAATAATACCGATCCCAACAAGCACAGCGATAAACAACAGAGTATGGCAAAATATCCGCCCATTACCAAAAACGTCAAAGAACAAAAAATTCCCTATGGGCTTATCGATGATATCAGGCAGCATAGAACCTATCAAAACAAAACGAAAATCCACGTCCTCCTTCAAGAACATGAATATCAAGAAAACGATAGCCAGAGTAAGGCCTATATGCCCGAACAATAACATCTTAAATCACTCAGGGATCTATCTCTCTAATACTTTCTCCCCTTTCTTAATCTCGCCCTTAGCTAAAACGCCCGGCCCGATAGCAGCACCAGCGCCAACAACAGTACCAACATTGATCAGGCTCCCGATGCCCGTATGAACATCGTCGCCCATGATACATCCAAGCTTCCTGCGGCCGCTATCAACCTTTTCACCCTTCACGATAACAGGGATGTTCTTCTCATCAAGCCTCAAGTTAGCGATTTTCGTACCCGCGCCAAAATTACATCTCGACCCTATGACGCTGTCACCCACATAGCTCAGATGCCCTATCTTCGTACCATCCATTATAACAGAGTTCTTGATCTCCACAGCGTTGCCTATATGCACGTCATTGCCTATACTGGTCGATGCCCTTATGAAACAGTTCGGGCCAATATCACAATTCTCACCGATAACCACAGGACCAACAATATACGCGCCGTTCCGTATCAGCGTACCTTTTCCGACGGAGACCTCGCCCTTCAAAGTAGCGTTCGGCTCGACCTCGCCCTCGATAGAGCCTTTCATTTTCTTCAAGGCCAGCTCATTAGCCGTCAAAAGCTCCCACGGCCTGCCGACATCCAGCCACTGCTCATCCATGACCTCAAAGCCAACACGCTTACCATCATCAATAAGCATCTGCAAAGAATCAGTGATCTCGATCTCTCCCCTGGGAGAAAGCTTAGTATTCTTTATAGCATCAAAAATCGAAGCGTTAAAAAGATAAACGCCCGCGTTCGCAAGGTTCGTCGGAGGCTCCGGAGATTTCTCAACGATGCGTATAACGCTGCCGCCATCACGCTCTATCACGCCGTATGACCTCGGGTCCGCGACCTCCTTAACGGTAATGATAGCGTCCTCGTCCCTGCAAATGACCTTTTTAATATGAGAAGAAGTGACCATGACGTCGCCGTTCAGCGCGATGAACTTACCCTTCACCGCCTTAGCAGCCATCCCGAAAGCGTGGCCGGTACCCATCTGCTTTTCCTGGACAATATAATCAATATGAACGCCAAACTTAGAGCCGTCGCCAAAATAGTTTGTAATAGACTCTTTCTTATAGCCCGTGATAAGTACAACATCCCTGATGCCGGATTTCTTTACCTCATTAATGATGTGCTCCAGCATCGGCCTGTTCGCTATGGGCAACATCACCTTCGGGCGGTTCTCGGTCAGGGGCCGCATCCGCGTGCCCTCGCCGGCGGCCAGTATCACTGCCTGCATGGATCAATACACCTTTTAACAATAGATTCCGCTCTGGCATAAAGGCTTTCCGCCCTCTCGGAGTTCTCAGCCTCGGCAGTGATGCGGATCTTGGGTTCAGTGCCCGAAGGCCGTACGAGCACCCATCCGCCATCATAATCAGCCCTGATACCGTCCAAAGTGTTTATGGATGCGGGCTTTGTAAGGTCTATCTCAGCTTTAATGCCGCCCATAATAGACGCCTTATCAAGGCCGTGCGCGAACTTAATGCCTCCGCGCTTAAGCGGATATCTCGGCAGCGACACAATAGCTTCAGAAAGCTTCCCGTTCTTACTCACAAGCTCGACAAGTTTCGCAGCCGCATAGATCCCATCGGGACAGTACGATATCCTGGGGAATATCCATGTGCCGCTCGTCTCCCCTCCAAAGTCGGCCCCCATACGCCTCACCTCTTCAGAGACAAAAGCATCGCCAATGCGAGTCTTGTAGATCCTTGCCTCCGGCGCGGACCTTTCGACCATCATCGACGCGTCCACCGGACAGACCAGAGAGCTCTTGACCTCGAACCGGCTAAAATACGCCAGAAGCTCGTCGCCCGTGACAAACTTGCCCCTATCGTCCACGGCCATCATCCGGTCCGCGTCGCCGTCATGGGCTATGCCCAGGTCGGCGCCTGAAGCTTTCACAGCCTCTTTCAGGACATGCAGGTTCTCTTCGATGGGCTCCGGGTCCCTCGCCGGGAAAAATCCGTCCGGCTGTGCATTCAAAGCGATGACCTTGCATCCCATCTCCCTGAGCACATAGGGCGATATTGTCGAGCCCGCTCCGCAGCCGCAGTCGACGACGACCTTAAGAGAGCATTTTTCGACATCCTTCAAAATAGCGTCAATATGATCAAAGATAGCGTCATGCCTGGTGACCTCATATCCGGTAGACCTCCAGCTCACGCCTTTTATATCGCTGTATATCAGGCTCTCCAGCTCCTCCTGCTGCTTAAGGCTGAACGCCATGCCGTCAGGGTTCCAGAACTTAAGGCCGTTATACTCAGACGGGTTATGCGACGCAGTGACCATTACGCCGCAGTCATAGTTTCTTGCAGAATAAGCTAACGTAGGCGTCGACACAAGGCCAATGCGCGTCACCCTGCTGCCCGAAGCCTGCAGGCCGGCGGCCAGCGCGTTCTCTATCATCTGGCTTGAAGTACGCGGGTCATGGCCAATGACGACGCTCTTATGCGTCAGGCCCAGCGCTTTCCCCGCCTTCAATGCCAGGTCAGGGGTCATAAGCTCATTGACGACTCCCCGTATGCCTGATGAACCGAATAATACCATTTTTAGTTACTCCACCGTGACCGACTTTGCCAGATTCCTCGGCTTATCTATCGGGCAGCCCCTGAACCTCGCCACATAATAGGCGAACAGCTGTAAGGCTATAGATGAAAGCACCGGCGAGGCATACTCACCCGCGTCCGGGATCTTAATGACCAGGTCGACGAACTGGCTTATCTTATTATCGCACTCGCTCGCGATAGCGATGACCGAGGCGTCCCTGGCCTTGATCTCCTTAATGTTGCTGACCATCTTATCGTATGTCGGGCACCTCGTAGCGATGGCTACGACCGGTATGTTCGTGGTCAGCAGTGCCAGCGGGCCGTGCTTCAGCTCTCCCGCCGCGAATCCCTCGGAATAGATATAGGATATTTCCTTAAGCTTAAGCGCACCCTCGAGGGCGGCCGGGAAGTTCAAGTTCCTGCCGACGAAGAAGAAAGACGGGGCGTTTACGAACATCCTTGCGATATTCGCGATATACTCCTCCTTTTCCAGGACGAGCTTTGACTTCTGCGACAGGGACTTCATCTCGGATATGATGCTCCTGGCATCCTCCGGGCTAATATTGCCCCTTGCCCTGCCCAGGTAAAGGGCGATCATATAAATGACGGCTATCTGCCCGGTAAACGTCTTGGTGGCAGCGACGCCGATCTCCGGCCCGGTGCGCATGTAAATGGTGCTGTCGGCTTCGCGCGATATCGTACTACCGACCACGTTAGTGATAGCTATGACATTAGATCCCTTCTTTCTCGCGTCCTTTATCGCGGCTACGGTATCCGCTGTCTCCCCGGACTGCGATATGGCAATGATGAGCGTTTCAGGGCCGACCCTATTCGAGGAGTACCTGAACTCGGAGCCTATCTCCACAGAGACCGGGATATCGGTGACCGATTCGATCGCGTATTTACCCATCATGCCGGCGTGATACGAAGTGCCGCATGCTATGATTATCACGCGCTTCAGGCTGCCTATTTCAGCCCTCGTGAGGGTCATCTCTTTTAGCTCTACATCTCCCGTGAACTCATTCAGCCTGCCGGACATGACATCCTTAAGAGATTTAGGCTGCTCGTGGATCTCCTTGAGCATGAAATGGTCGTAGCCGCATTTTTCCGCGGCCTCAATATCCCACTCGACCAGCGTGACCTCCCTCATTACAGGATTGTCTAAAAAGTCGGTTATACTGACGCCATTATTCGTGAGCACCGCCATGTCGCCGTCGTGCAGGAATATTGCGTTCCTCGTGTGCTTAACGAAGGCCGTAACATCAGATGCCAGATAATAGTTATTCTCGCCAAGTCCGATGACCATCGGGCTGTCCTTCCTGGCGGCGAAAATCTTATCGGGCTCATCCCTGTTCACTACGGCTATCGCATACGAGCCCTCTACTTCGCTGATAGCCTCCCTCAGGGCTAATTTAGTATCGCCAACATAATGCTCTTCTATAAGATGTGCCAGGACCTCGGTGTCAGTCTCCGAGACGAACCTGTGGCCCCGGGATATAAGCATATTCTTTAGTTCCTGATAATTCTCGATTATGCCGTTATGGACGACGGCTATCTTACCTGTGCAGTCCGTGTGAGGATGGGCGTTAATGTCCGACGGGCTGCCGTGAGTGGCCCATCTTGTATGTCCTATGCCCGTCCTTGAAAAGATCTTGGACGACATCTTATCCTTAAGCCTGAATATCCTGCCCTTTGATTTAATGACATTAAGCTCCCCGGAGCTCACCAGCGCGACTCCCGCTGAATCATATCCCCTGTATTCCAGCCGTTCGAGTGAGTCGATCAAAGCCTCAGCAGCGTTATTTGTGCCTATGCATCCTACTATTCCGCAAATGTTCTTACCCCCCAAACTTTACAGTATTCTAGTATTGTCCGGTACATTGGCCAGGACCGTCGCTCCCGAGCCGACCCTGCTTCTCGCCCCTATAACGTTACCGGGCCTTACTATCACGCGGCCTTTTATGTCAGCGTCGTCGCCTACTATCGCTCCTATATTGGCTGGAACAAGTCTCTCGTCCACTGCTATCTTCGTGTTATCCGATTCGGCGATGAATGCCGGACCGACACACGTCCCCTCCCCTAATATAGATCTTGAAATATAGCTGAATGACGAGACTTTAACGTTGTTCATCAATATGCTGTTGGATATCCTTGTGAACGGCTCTATTGTGCAGTTACTTCCGATGGAAGTGCTCGGCAATATGACCGAGTTAGGCCCTATGTCGCAGTTATCCCCTATACATACTGGGCCTACGATGTACGAGCCTGCCATTATCAGAGAGTTCTCCCCGATCCCCACAGGCCCTACGATACGCGCTCCTTCTTCCACATGTCCCTTGACCCTGAGCTTTCTTTCCCTGAGCACCGCAGTGTTCATGTCTATAAGGTCTCCCGGGTATAGCGCGTCAAGCCACGTCGCTGTTGAAGGCACCGCCTTCACCGGGTACTCCTCGAATATCATCTTCTTGATGGCATCGGTGATCTCATACTCTCCCCTCTCCGAGATCTCCATGAACTCAAGAAATTCGAATATCCTCGGGGAAAAACGATACACTCCCGCGTTGACAGTGTTGCCGACGTCCTCCCCCTTCGGCTTCTCTTCGATGCTCTTTACAAGGCCGTTCTGTGTTTTCACGACGCCGTACTTTTGTGCGTTTTCCACGTTCACCGTGAGCATAGCGGCGTCCCCTACCCTGTGGCGCATTATCTCCTTAATTGCCGAGGAATCTATGATCGTGTCGCCGTTGATGACTAAAAAGTGGTCCTTAAGAAAATGTGATGACTGCCTCAGCGCATGCGCCGTGCCTAATTGCTGCAGCTGCTCGACGTAGGTGATGTTGACTCCCCAGTCATGGCCGTCCCCAAAATAGTCCATGATCTTTTCGCGCTTGTACCCGACGACCATGATGATGTCGACTATGCCGCTCTCCTGCAGCGCATTTATCACATATTCGAGAATGGGCTTGTTGCCCACCGGTATCATCACTTTTGGCCTTGTGGCCGTAAAAGGTTTAAGCCTGCTCCCTTCGCCTGCAGCTAAAATGACTGCTTTCATTTATAATGAATTCGACCGTAAAAGGTCGATATTCTACCCCCCGCTAAAACTGTATAAGCATTTATGAGTATTTTAATTTTATTGTCGTTAAATTATTAAACGGTTATTAGTTTTCGTTTTTTCACGATATTTTTTGATAATATGGTATATCTCCTGATTAGAGAATATTCCATATTAAGATGGTAAACATTTGAATATCGCTGTGCTTTGGTATTATGTTTTCATGGTTTAAAAAATTTTTTATTAAACTATAACTATGCAAGTAATAGATATACAATTATTAATCTAATTAGTCGAAAATGGACAGGGCAAAATAAGCCAAAAAAATAATTTGAGATTTATTCTTATAGTATAATGAGGGTATTGTTAGGTAAGCCATTTTGTGGGGATATTCGTTGTGCCTGTCGGATGGCAGGTAGGCACGTAACCTCACAGAACCACAGAAACACAAAATTTTTTTAACGATTTTTTAAGGGCACGAAAACCCTAAGAATTTACTCACCAAACCACAAAAGGCTCTAGTATCACCGTCAACGCACAAACACCTCAAACGCCCGGCTCAACGCACTAACTTCTCTAAGTCACCAACGCTAAAACAAGGCCCGAACACTCTCAAAAACACTAAAGTTTAACGGCACTGTTGACGTTTACACGATTAAAGAATACCAGACATAACAATATCAAAAAGGCGCAACACAAACCGAGTTATTAAACTTTCGTGCCCTTGGAGAGTATTCGGGCCTTGTTTTAGCGTTGGTGACTTAGAGAAGGTTAGTGCGTTAAGCCGAGCATTCGAGCTGTTAGAGCGTTGACAGTGATACTGGAGCCTTAGGGAATTTCGTGAGTAATTTTTTGTGATTTAGAGCCCTTAAAAAATCATATAAAAAAATTTGTGTTTCTGTGGTTCTGTGAGGTTACGTGCCTGCCTGCCATCCGACAGGCACAACCATAAAAACATCACTCTCAAAAGCAGAAAAATTTAAACCATACTCTTATATACGGGCAGTAATATGCTCTTAAGGCAAGGAGAGATAAGAAAAAGAACGGGTTATAACCATTTCGATATGGTATTAATTCCCTATTTCTTTCCTTGGAATGTATTTATAGACCAAAATCATTATATGCTTCAAGGACTTTTAGATGCAACATCTATTGCAGAATAACAATCACGAGGTAATTATCATGGGAAGATTTCCAGAGGCAGAGGCAAGGATCCTTAACGTACAAATATGCAGAAAGTGCAACGCACGCAATGCCATCCGCGCTACCAGATGCAGGAAGTGCGGCTACGAGGGTCTAAGGCCGAAGAAGAAAGAGTTAAAGGCATAATCCTTTTTCTGTACAGGCATGCGCGATGTGCGTGCCTGGGCAATATTTTATAAAAATTTTTTAATTACGGGAACAGCCCGGGCTTTTTTATAAGTATATTCATTGGCTTTTACATCAGAGTTCTGTATTTTATCGATCCCTACGCATAAAAAGCTCAAAGATGAAGAGTGACAGTTATCTTTTAACCACAAAGGGCACAATGTCCACTAAGTTGTTAACCACTAAGCGCACAAAGGCGAACAAGGAACACAAAGGACTATTTTAGAAAAAGCATATACTTTAAAAAAAATTTGTGTGTTCCCTGTTCGCCTTCGTGCGCTTAGTGGTTAAAAAAATCAGTGTACGTTCAAGCCCTTAATGTATCCAGCTGCATGATATCAGTTATGAATTTATTAATCATTCAAACAAAATGATCCTGCGATCAATGAATAGATCACTGAACATACAAATTACATAAGATCAGGGACATTTTCCCCGTATAACGTGATCATTATAAAATCAGGTATAGATGCCGGCGTAAAAGTATTTTTTAATATACAGGATCAGGATCCTACTATGATATTATCTGAACTGCCCTTGTCCTTCAGTATCTTCTTCAGGCTGTTCTTATCATACTTCTGGTCTAAAGCGAATTGTACGAGCTGTGCATAAGCGTCCTTTATCGTAAGGTTATGATCAATAGCGAATTTCTTAACGTTCTTATGCAAGTCTTCTGGAACTTCAACTTTTGGCATATCGGACTCATAGTATGTTATATCAAATGATATATAAGTTATCGTATTAGCGGCACGAAAATAATATTATAAAATCAAAAGATGCCGGCGCATATCAGTTATTACTTTTATCCGGATCCATCTTTTCACCAAAGATCGTGAAAAGATCTTCAGTGTCGTTAATATCTTTCAGGTCTTCGCGCATTATCAGGAGAGTATTACCAATCTGCTTCGGATGGCGCATCCCGTCGACTATGAATAAAGAGTATGTGCCTGCAACGCTCGCAAGGCTTGACATGAACTTCGCCTTTTTAAGCATGACCTCGGTATAGTCGCTTACGCCCGTGAGCATCTTGTTATAGTCGTCCCTTGACAGCGCGTTGAACGGCGCCCTGGTAGTATGGTACACTTCAAAGCCGATGTTCATGAGAGCGCTCAGCGCGTCCCTTTCCAGAGGGTTCGCCTTCCTGAGGTCGTTCGGCTGGTTCTGTTCCTGCCGGGCCTTATCGAGGGTTATCAGTATGTTAATGGGCCTTGCGATAGGAGAGTCCAGTATCTCCTCAAGGCGCAGCGCTATCTCTATAGTGGCGTTCATGCCGCTCTCATATTTGCTTATGGTGCGCCTTGAAACTCCGAGCTGCTTGGACATGTCGCCCAGTGAGATGCCCTTCACCTCGCGGATCGCCTTAAGCGTGTCGCCGTCTATCTCGACGTAGAGCCCTCCGGGAGCGGCGTAAACCAGCGGCGGGACTTCCTCGACAAAGAAATCGTGAAGCGTCTCGATGTTAATGCAAGGTATGCCGTATCTCAGGTATACGGCGCCGCTTTCAAGCGGATGGTCGTTGGTATGCTCGCCAATTATTATCGGGGAGCCGCTGAAAAGCACGGCTAGCCTGCGCATCTCCAGAGAAGTTTCTTCGCCCAGTCCTTCAATGTTGGACAGCACCTTGATAAGTAGAAACGTTTTTCCCCTGCGAGCCCCCAGATCAAAGCTCCTGGGCCTTATATCGCACTTCTCGGAGAGTATGAATTCTGCCTTCTGTAGAAGACTTATCACCCTATCCAGCAGTGTTTCTCGAGTCATGTCCGAAAGAGATTTATTTAACTGTTTACTGTATTTTTTCTAATATTAAAACATTGTGTTATCATGTTATACGTAGGATTGGACGACACCGACTCGAAACTCGGGATGTGTACCACGTACCTTGCCGCGATACTCGCGGAAAGGCTGGGAAGGTTCGGGATCGAGGAAAAGCTGCTGATCAGGCTGAACCCGAACATCAAGTATAAGACAAGGGGTAACGCCGCCCTCTGTATCGTCTTAAGGGACGAGGATCATATCGACGAGGTCGAGAGGATAGTCGTCGACGCAGTAGTAGAGTTCGCCAGGATGGAGGACGAGAACACTAACCCGGGCATAGTCATCCACAGAGGCGAGATCCCGGATGAGGTAAGGGATTATGCTTTGCGCGTCGTCAGGGACATCGTCGAGATAGACGAAGCCGTGAGCCTCGCGAAGAAGTACGGCATGAGGGTCCACCAGTTCAAGATAGGGCGCGGCGTGATAGGAGCCCTGGCCTCCATCGGCCTTGACCTTTATGACCATACCTATGAGCTTATCGCTTACAGGATGCCGGAGAATTGCGGAGTGCCAAGATATCTGGACAGGGATTCGGTATACGCCATGGACAGCGCTACTTATCCCGATACGTGGGATAACGTCGACCTGCACAATAAGGTGATCGTATTCTCCCCCCACACGCCTGATCCAGTACTCTACGGCATAAGAGGCAATAGCCCGGAAGTGCTCCTGAAAGCCCAGCTAATGCTGAAGACCGAGCCTGTCGAGCGCTCCATCATATTCAAGACCAACCAGGGCACGGACATGCATCTCATTAAAGCCGGCATAGCCGATGCCAGGAATAACCGCTCTTACATATTGAAAGGGCGCGTATCGACAGTACCATATGACATCAGGGGAGGACATGTCTTCTTTGAGATAGAGGATGAAGGCGCTGTTATAAAATGCGCCGCGTTCGAGCCTACAAAGAATTTCAGGGACATTGTGAGGAAACTTGTACCGGGAGATATCGTAAGGGTCTTTGGAAGCGTCAAGGATGATACTGTCAACCTTGAGAAATTAGAGATCATAGAGCTGGCGGAGAGCTTTAAGAAAATGGCGCCTGTGTGCGATGTTTGCGGCCGCAGGATGGAGTCCGCCGGAGCAGGGCAGGGATACAGGTGCAGAAAATGTAAGACAAAGGCCGTTGCCCCGATCTATGAAAAAGTCGAGCGTGATCTTGAGCTTGGTTTGTATGAGGTGCCTCCGACGGCGAGAAGACACCTGGCGAAGCAGATCATCAGGATAGAAGATCCGTGGTGCAAAATGCATCCAAGCCGATGATCACCACTATTTTTTATGAAACTGTGACTTTGATGTATATGATTGATTTTTCACCACAAAGGGCGTAAAGGTTCACTAAACTGCTAACCACGAAATCTTTGATGAGCGGGTTCTTGCTCAGGTTTTAAGAATGAAAGAACGTGTCGTACCTACCCGGTCTTTGAGATGATGTTTTTTGGTTGTGCCTGTCGGATGGCAGGTAGGCACGTAACCTCACAGAAACACGGAAACACAAATTTTTTTATATGATATTTTAAGAGCTCCAAGACACTAAAATCTCATTCACTAAATCACAAAGGGCTCCAGTATCACCGTCAATGCTCTAATATCCCTAACGCTCGGCTCAACGCACCAACCTCTCTAATTCACCAACGCTAAAACAAGACCCCGAACATTCTCCAAACCACGAAAGTTTAACTGCACGGTTGACGTTTACTATCGATATAATCCTTGATGGGATCAGGGGTACACAAACCGGGATATTAGACTTTAGTGGCTTGGAGAATGTTCGGGTCTTGTTTTAGCGTTAGTGACTTAGAGCGCTTCGAGCATTAAACCGGGCATTTGAGACTTTAGCGCGTTGACGGTGATACTAGAGCCTTCGTGATTTCGTGAGCATTTTTTGTGATTTAGAGACCTTAAAAAATCATATAAAATTTTTTGTGGTTCCGTGTTTCTGTGAGGTTACGTGCCTACCTGCCATCCGACAGGCACAACGCCAGAACTCAATCACAGAACAGATGTAATATGTCCATTTTAACTGAGACCATCTAAAAGTTTTTCATGGGAGCGCACAAAGGCGAACAAGAAACACAAAGGACTTTTTAAAAGATTATCATATACTTAAAAATTTTTTGTGTTCCTTGTTCGCCTTTGTGCGCTTAGTGGTTAACAAATTAGTGTACCTTCGAGCCCTTAGAGCGCTTCGTGGTAAAAACTAATAGCAAAAATCAAATAAAAACAAGAAATGTAAATGCTTTCGCATTTACGTCCTATTTACTGTGAGCCGTTCACGAGCACTGCGAGGAGCTCTCTGTCAATGAGAAGCCCGTCAAGCTTGTTCTCCGCAGTGATCACAGGCACCTGCTCGATCCTGTTGCGCTTCATCTTCTTAGCGCAGTCGGACACTGCAGTCTTATGGAACGCGGTGATGACATCCTTCACCATCACGGACTTAACGGGGACGTCAGGCAGCGAAATACGGGAGACACCATAGTAAAGGCTCATCGTATCCCTCATGCTTTCCCAGGTCCACTTATCCTCGTCAGAGCCCGCGGACATGTCGGACTTTTCGACCGAGTCCTCGATCCTGCTAAGGTTAATGATGTCGGTGATGCTGATTATGCCCGTAAGCTCTCTCTTAGTGTTAAGCACTGGTAGAGCGTCGTGCTTCGAGAGCCTGATGATCTCGCTCACGACCGGCACAGGGGTCTCTTCCCAGACAGCTACTACTCCGTCCCTGATGAAATCCTTGATCGGCCTTCCGATATCCATCTGGCCGATAGCGCCGACGATATCACTAACGGTGACAATGCCGACAAGTTTTTGCCTCACTACGACGGGCAGCCTTCTCAGTCCGGTCTTCATAAGGATCTTGGCTGCCTCGGAGAGAGGTTCCTCAGGAGTTATAGTGATAGGGTTCCTGGTCATAAGGAGCGCGATCTGTTCTTCCTCGGGATGTTTTAAGAGGTCTATACGGGTCACGATACCTAATAATGTGCCTTCCTTTACGACCGGTACTGCTGATATCCTTTCTTTTTGCATAAGCTCAAGCACCTCGTCCCTCGTGCCCGGGATCTCGATGCTCTTAACGCTCTTGATCATAATATCGTCGACTGTCAGTGCTTGTTTCATAACATCCCTCTGGTTAATTAATTACCGTTCTAAAGTTGAGTTATTATATAAATACTTATTTACTAGTTTCACTTACTTCGCTCTTTATGACCATGACAGGACATGGAGCGATCCGGACTACCTTCTCAGCCACGCTGCCCAGTAATAGCCTGTCGATACCGCTCTTGCCGAGGGTTCCCAGCACGATGAGGTCAACGTCATTATCGCGGGAGAACTTACAGATCTCCAGCGCAGGGTTGCCCTCGAGCACGTGCGACTCGATGTCTATGTCGACGCCTGCCATTTCCTTTACCAGCCTGACTGCCTCCTCCCCTTCTTCCTTTAACAGCTGGTACATGTTCTCCCAGGTTACGTCCATGGGTATGGAGGTGAACGTTACAGTATCGACCACATAGACCGCATACACTTTTGATTTATGGATCCGGGCGATGGCCAGGCCTTTCTCGACAGCTTTCTGCGTTCTCTTCGACCCGTCGGTCGCTATCAGGATCTTGTTGAATATTTCTGACATATTATACCTCCATGGATAGAATAGATTATATCGTCCGGCCTCCCTCGCCTGACGATCGAGCTTAAGATGTTCCTGGACCCTCTCAGGTTATCAGAATCCCTGTCAAAGACCAGGATATCAGCGTCCTTCCCGGCTTCAATAGAGCCTGTCGTCTTTTCACGCCCCATTATCTTCGCGCCGTTAATTGTCGCCATTTTAAGTGTATATGCGTCGTCATGTAAAAATGCTTTTGATACCCATTCCATCTCTGAGAATACATTCGGGGAGTTCAGCATGACATTATCGGTCCCGATCGCCATGCTCACCCCGGCTTCGGCCATTTTCTTCAGCGGAGGCATACCCACACCAGTGATCATGTTTGACCTGGGGCAGACGATGACAGGTATGTTTTGTTCCGATACCCTTTTTATATCTGCTCCTATTGCCTGCGTCATATGGACTAAGAAGTCAGGCATGATATCTATCGCAGTATCCACGTCGCTTCTATTTAATTCACCTGCATGTATTCCTACGGTTTTTCCGAGCTTTTTCGCCTTTTCAACGGTAGAGTACAGGGTTTCGCGGGGGATGTCATTCGCTCCGCTTATGCCTACGCCGTCGCTCACTTTCAGTACGTCGTCTATCGTATCGGTCAGTGTCGCCCTGCCCAGTATGAAAGCCCTCGGGCCGGCGAGTTCCCTTAAAAGCCTGACGCCTTCGACGCCGTTCTCCCTGAAATCGATGAAGTTCCATGTGCCCGTGCGTTCCATGTCCCTGAGCGTCGATCTTATGCCGTCGGCGATGTCCTCCCTGGACGCCGATGCCAGTATCTTATGCTTAAGCCCGTCCGGCGGGGCCACCAGGTCCACCAGCGGCATATATGGCAGGTCCTTTGCCAGAGAGTCGCCTACATGGGAATGAGAGTTAATGAAAGCCGGACAGATCACCCCGGAGATCCCTCCTTCGTGTCTCTCGAAACACACTTCCTTGATCTTCCCGTCCCTTATGACGAGATAACCTTCCCGGACCTCCGGATCGTCGCCGTAAAACATTGTACCGGAAACGATATATTCATTAAGCATGGTAAGACTTAATAAGTGGTCATGCTAAATATATGATTTGGAGGACGCAAAAATGAAGAAGGAATCTAGCGGTTTAATGTCATCGGCAGGTCTCATGAGGTACTTCGAGGCCGAAGAGTCAGCCATCAAGATAGACCCCAAGACGGTGGTCATCGTTAGCCTCATTCTCGGGGCAGCAGTCATATTCATGAATTATACGTACGGACACCTCTGGTAAATCCGTTTTTTATTTTTCCGGCTCTTTATTATTAGTTTCATCAAGGCAACATGCTTATTGCTATCTGAATTCAGTTGCCTTCACAGCCTTACTTTTTCCGGCTTCCCGCCTTCCTTCCCCCTCTGAGGCTCCTCTCTCGGCGGGGACTCTATGACAGTTTTTCTCTCCTCGGGAGGCACGAATTGTATAGGCTCGCCCCCGGGTTTCCTCACTTTTTTAGGCATGGGCATCATTAAAACCTGTGGATCAGAAAATATAAGGATTAGCGACAGTTATTCTGGCATGAGTCTCAAAATTTGTGAAAAAATGCATTTTTTTATAGCAGTATCTTCCGATAAGTTTACGTTAATGAAACATGCTTAGTTTTCTAGATGTCGCTCCAGGATTATAAGTCGTTCGAACATGTAGACGCCGAACATGAGATAGTCTTCATCGGAAGGTCAAACGTGGGAAAGTCCACGCTGATGAGGGAATTGTTAGGCGCGAAGGTCAGGGTGGGAAAGCGCCCGGGCGTAACGCAGAAGCCCAACTTTTACGAGTATAAGGACCTTCTTATCACGGATATGCCCGGCTACGGCTATATGAAAGGCGTCGAGCATGCGAAGCAGGAGCGCATCAAAGACCTTATAGTGAAATATTTTGAGGATCATGCGAGCCGCATCGTGTGCGCGGTGCAGGTCATTGACGCAAAGTCTTTTGCCGATATCGTCGACAGGTGGGACGGCAGGGGCGAGATACCCATAGACATCGAGCTCAACGAGTTCCTGCACGACCTGAACATAGACGTGATCATTGCCGCTAATAAGATAGACAAGATAGACCCCAAGGACATGGATACGGTCCTTGACGACGTCGTCGAGAGGCTGAAGATGTATCCGCCGTGGTCGGGGTGGCTGGACAGGCTGGCGCCGATCACCGCAAAAAAAGGTGACGTGGACCACCTGAGATATCTCCTGAAGAACAGGCTTCGCGCCATAAAAAGGGAAGACCTCGTAGGCTGCTTTTAAGGAACTGTGCGGCCATATTTTC
This sequence comes from Methanooceanicella nereidis, assembly GCF_021023085.1. NCBI lineage: Archaea > Methanobacteriati > Methanobacteriota > Methanomicrobia > Methanocellales > Methanocellaceae > Methanooceanicella > Methanooceanicella nereidis. Next base: position 217,553 of record NZ_PGCK01000005.1, read on the forward strand.
ACAGATCTTATAAACTGGAAGATCGTTTCGACTGATGGGCCGGTCATTGTGACCGGGTACACAAAGGCAACCGGGGAACACGAACCGTCAACCACTAAGCGCACGAAGGCGAACAAGGACCACAAATATTTTTTTTATAATATTATAACTTTCTAAAAACGACTTTTGTGTTCCTTGTTCGCCTTAGTGCGCTTAGTGGTTAAAAAATTTTGTACTTTAGAGTCCTTTGTGGTGAAAACAAATACCCCCCTTTTTCAAGCAAAAAATTACAGGAGGCTCAACTTTTTTAAGTTAAAGCGCTATAATCATAATAAGTACTTCGAGGTTGAAGGGATGAGCATCAAAGCGAGGAAAACGCTGGGTACACCCTATGCGAATGGGGCTAAGCTATTATTTTTAGGTGCGGGAGAGCTAGGCAAGGAGACGATGATCGAGGCGCAGAGAATGGGCATCGAGATCGTCGCCGTGGACAGGTACGCGAATTCTCCGGGAATGCAGGTCGCCCACAAGTCTTATGTCACGAACATGAAAAGCGAGAGGGCGCTGCTCGCGATCGTGGAGCGAGAAAAGCCTGACGCTATCATACCGGAGATAGAGGCTATCAACACTGACACTTTGTTCAAGCTAGAGAAAGAAGGCTTCTTTGTAGCGCCGTGCGCGAAGGCCGTATGGACCGCGATGCACAGGGAAAGGCTCAGGGAGGCCATAGCGTCCGCGGGAGTGAAGACGTCTAAATACGAGTATGCCACAGACCTGAAGAGCTTTAAGGCGGCGTGCGAGAAGATCGGGTATCCGTGCGTGTCAAAGCCCATCATGTCATCAAGCGGAAAGGGCTCGTATTTCTTAAAGAGCTCTAAGGACGTGGACATAGCTTTCAAGGAGGCGGCCAAGGCAAGGGGCGCGTCCGACAAAATAATAGTCGAGGAGTTTATCGACTTCGATATTGAGATAACGGCACTTTCCGTGCATTACCGCGACGACGACGGAAAGGAGAAAAGCAAGTTCGTAAAGCCGCTCGGGCACTATCAGATAAGCGGCGACTATCACTCTTCATGGCATCCGTGGATAGAGGAGACTGAAGAGAACGCGAAGATGATCAAGAAGATAGAGAAGGACATTTACGACTGCGCAGAACGCATCATGAACAAGCTTGGCGGTTTCGGCTTATTCGCCCATGAGATGTTCATCGACCTGAAGAACGGGAAGGTCTATGCCAATGAGACGGCGTGCAGGCCGCATGACACAGGGCTTGTCACCCTTGCGTCGATGCCGCTGGGGTATTCGGAATTCGCGCTGCATGCGAAAGCGGTCCTCGGCCTGCCCATAAAATGGGACAGCAGGGTCATAGATCCTCGCGCAAAGGCGGCGTCGCACGTGATATTATCCCATACCGAGGGATGGTACCCGCAGTACAAGGTTGCGGGCGCATATGACGCTGACACTAACATTTTACTATTCGGAAAGCCTGAGACCTATGACGAGAGAAGGCTCGGTGTAGTGCTTTCGTGCGCCGGAACGGTAGATGAGGCGTGCCGCAAGGCCCAGAACAGCGCCCATAAGGTCCAGGTCTCGGCCAATGATAAATGGGCAGACCAGGAAATTACCGAAAAGCACTATTAGTAGAAGCGCTGTCATAGAAAAAACGAAAGGTGGAAAATTGAGGATAGAATCTTCATGTGTCGGCTGCGGGCAGTGTAAGGTGTTCTGCCCGGTCGACGCGATAGAGACCTGTGGTATCAGCACGATCACTGATTCATGTATAGAGTGCGGCAAGTGTAAAGGGTATTGCCCGATAGGCGCGATAAAGGAGGACGGCGAATGAAGGTCTCGGTGATCGGAGGAGGCCTTGGCGGACTTCTTGCAGGGGCTGCCCTCTCGAAGGACCATGACGTCCACATATACGAGCAGCTGGAGATATACGGTGGCAGGTTCACCAATCTTCCGTACAAAGGGTTCCAGCTGTCGACTGGCGCTTTCCATATGATACCGCACGGCCCCACAGGGCCGCTAGCCAGTCTTCTCAGGGATGTAGGCGCGAATGTCGACATCGTGAAGACAAATCCTGAAGCTACCTTTATGACAAAGGATCTGAAGCAAATACCTTTCCGTGATTTTAACGAGCTATTATCTGCGGCTTCGCGCTCGCGCATACCTGCGCTGGTCATGAGGACTGTCACGCATAAGAAAGGCAATGTTGCCGACATGGTCTGGAACGATCCTGAATGGCTCGCGATAGCGGATAGCTGCTGCGGCTGGGCGCTGTCGACCACGGCGCAGAATACGCCTGCGTCGGAGGCAGTGGCGATCCTGACGACGACCAGGAAATACGGCACTCCGGGAGTGCCGATGGGCGGATGCAAGGGTGTTGTCGATGCCCTTGCGGATGTCATTGAGTCCAATGGCGGTTCCGTATCCCTTAACTCTAAAGTGGATTCCATCATGGTCGAGGATGGTAAGGCCGCTGGCGTTGTCGTCGGCGGGGAGAGAATATCCTCGGACATAGTCATCTCGAATATCGGCCATAAGCTGACATCGAGGCTATATGATGGTAAGTACCTTGAGCCAAAGTATGCCGGCGTTATAAATAAGGTGCGTCCTTCTGCGGGTATCAAGATAGTCCTTGCGGCGGAGGAGCCTCTAGTCGGCCATCCGGCTGCGATGTTCACCCCGTACACTCAGAGGGTCAACGGCATAAACGAGGTCTCGCATATCGACCCGTCCCTTGCGCCTGAGGGCATGCATCTGACAATGTCTCATCAGACGATGAGGACTCCGGATGTTCAGAAAGAGATCGAGCTTGGCCTTCAGGACCTTAAGAACTTATTCCCGGGTAAGAAGTATTCGGTGTTGATGGTGCAGTCGTATCGTGACGATTGGCCCGTTAACCGTATCTCTTCCGGTTTCGACCTTGGTAATCTTACTCCTGTCAGAGGGTTATTCGTCGTCGGTGACGGTGCTAAGGGTAAGGGCGGTATTGAGGTCGAGGGTATCGCGCTTGGTGTCAGGAATTTCCTTGACATTTTTGATAAAGCATATTAATGTCAAGGTTTATATCGTATATCGGATATTAGTATTGGTGCGTCCTTTTTGGGCGCATGTTTTTGGTTTTGCCCCTATAGGGTAGTGGATATCCTTGGAGCCTCCGGAGCTCTAGACCGGGGTTCGAATCCCCGTGGGGGCGCTTCTTTTAGTTACAGTTTAGAATAGAAAAAGATTTTTTGCAACTCCGAAGGAGTTGCTACCGTTATAAGTTTTTGAAAGGCTAGCGGAAAACTTTTTGAAAAAAGTTTTCCTGCGTTAGTTGAAAAATATTCTTACTCTTTCACTTTATTTGAACCTCATTTTGTTTGTCATTTCTTTTTCACGCGGTTCGACGCTCGCCCTATAAGTTAATCTTTAATTTATTCGTTCACGCGGTTCGACGCTCGCCCTATAAGTTAATCTTTAATTTATTCGTTCACGCGGTTCGACGCTCGCCCTATAAGTTAATCTTTAATTTATTCGTTCACGCGGTTCGACGCTCGCTCCTTTCAGTCGCTCGCTACTTCGGTTTTTCAGGTGCTACGATGTCAGGGCCGGGCTTGCACCCCACACAGCCATAGCTTCGCTAGGCTGTGCTCGCAAGCCCTAAGCGACGCCGACTGATGCGGCGTCCATTACCCTGCCATCTACGCATCCCTCGCTTTGCTCGGGCAGACCTTAAAAACCTCCGCCGAACGCGATTATTTTCGAAAAATTATTAGATATGATCCACAAAACATTATCAGGAATACTTATGCTGCTCAAAATATTCCTCGTCTTTCTCATCATTTTTATCATATGACATGTTTGTATCCCGGTACTCAGGAAGATGTATCATTTTCCGCATCTGGATTCATAGGACCTTTTCTAGATAGCGATCTCGGGAGAGCTATGCGGCAACCATTTAAAAACCGTAAGGTCACTCGTATTCTAATACGTGCCTTACACCGTATCCCTTTTTCTTTAGAGTCGTGTCAAGGTACTCGATCCTTTTCGGAGTCACCTTTAGGACTTTCATGAAGTCGGGTACGTTAGCGTGCTCTATTCCCCTTCTGTCAATATATGCTTCGATACCTTCGTTAAATATGCTTGAGCCGCATCCGCCTATTTCTGCCGTGCCGGTGATCTGTATCCCTTTTATGGTCTCCCATCCTGTGAACTGAGTGTGGATAGCGACTGATACTGAGGGGTTCTTGACGATGTTCTCGATCTTTTTGCCGCCCTCTGTTAAAATATATACTGTCGTCCCATGCGGGAAAAACTCGACAGCTGAGGCCCGCGGCATATTATCGGAGCATGTAGATAACACGCACATGCCCTGAGTGCCCATGAAATCGATAATAAGATCCTCAAGCTCTTTCTTTGATAGTGACTTTTCCATAGCAATTATAAAATTATATTATTACAGTATATTTTTTGCCCGGGATAAGTTATCGAATATTAGTACGGATAACCGTATCATTTTTATACTTGTAAGGGTATCCGTGCCATCATGACCCCTGAAGATAAGAACGTTCGTAGCGATTGGGACCCGAATAGGATCAGGCTAAGAAAATGTATGGCGCTGGTACACATGGGAACGAATAAGGCATATGGGGTCCGGAAGGGAAGGAAAAACGAGCTTTCGAGCATAGCCATCAGCATCCTTTATACGTCGTATTTCATGCGAATAAGGATGCAGGACATATCCAGATTATACTCCATATCGAAGAGCACGGTGACAGATTACGTGAACAACCTGGAAAACAGAGGTTACGTACAACGCACCCGGGGTGAAAACGACAGGCGTGACGTATACGTAGAGCCAGCGGAAAGAGGCCTGGAATGGGTCGCCGACAATGAAAAGAGAATGCTTGCATATATGGAAAAGTGTACTTCAAGGCTTACCCGTGAGGAGCAGGAAAAGTTCGTTGAGCTGTTCTCAAAGTTCGTCGGTGACGTCGACAGCATACCTTATGAAAGGCTCATTGAGGACCTGTTCTCCGAAGGCGATGACATGAAAGTATCGGGACAGGTAAAGATCCAATATGATAGCACAGGATGATAAAATGAGTAGTTTTGCACAAAAGAATGTTCCGGATGCCACATATAAGAATAAGTACTTGATCTTACTGATAGTGCTTGCCGGTATCTTTATGTCAGTGCTTGACGGCATTGTGGTCAGCATCGCGCTTCCCACCATAACCAGCTATTTTAACGTCGACGTCGCAATATCGCAGTGGACCATAACGGCATATCTCCTGACGATGACGAGCCTTCTGCTAATTTTCGGCAGAGTCTCCGAATATACCGGAAAGATAAAGCTGTTCATGATAGGCTTTTTAGTGTTCATTTTAAGCTCTCTCGCATGCGGGCTGTCTTCAAGCATAGAGCAGTTGATAGCTTTCAGGGTGCTTCAGGGAATAGGAGGGGCGATGGTGTTCGGCATCAGCGGTGCCATCTTATTCCAGGCGTTCCCGATGAACGAGAGGGGAAGGGCAATGGGCTACCTGGGAGCCACTGTCGCGATAGGCAGCATCGCAGGTCCGATACTCGGCGGGTTCATAGTCGACACGCTGGGATGGCAATATATTTTCCTGATAAACGTGCCTCTTGGCGCGGTATTGCTTACGGCCGCGCTGAAGTACCTGAAGATGGAAGAAACGACCTCGCATCGCCTGAATATGGACTGGATCGGGGCTTTGACATTGATCGTATCGATGGTCTCGTTGATAACCCTGCTCGGGGAGCTGGCAAAATCCGTTTCGATAACGATGAGCTCGACTCTCTGTGCCGGCATATTTATAGTCGCCTTTGCTGCGTTCATGATAAGAGAATCGAAATGCACGCATCCCCTGCTGGACCTTTCGATATTCAAAGATAAAAAGTTCCTGATGCCGATGATCAGCATGACCTTATTCTTTATCTCAAACTTCATGATGAGCTTCATAGGGCCTTTTTACTTTCAGGGAGTGATGAAGTATTCACCCTCGCAGGTCGGGATGGTATACCTGATCATGCCGCTGGTCATGATGATAGGGTCGCCTCTGAGCGGATGGCTGTATGATAAATACAGGTCAAAGCACCTTTCGGCACTTGGAATGCTCATTATGTCCCTATCCACGCTGTTATTAGGCTATTTATGCCTGGCAGGCGATATGATGCTGATCATCGTGTGTTTTGTGCTCCTGGGGGTTGGCAGCGCGATCTTCCAGAGCCCGAACAATACGGAAATGATGAACGCCCTGCCGAAGAGCAAGATAGCGATAGGCTCCAGCGCGTCAGCCACTTTAAGGAATCTGGGAATGACGCTGGGAGTTTCGCTGTCGAGTATCATGGTGACATTACAATTGAGTATGGCAGGTTATGACGGTGCCATCCTTGAGGCGGGAACTCCGCTGCTCTCCGGCACTATCGGAAATATAATGTTTATGGCAGGACTGCTCTGTGCCATAGGCGTCGTGACGTCGCTCCTGCGAAACATAGATATTAAAACGGCGGACGGGACAAAAAAGACCGCGCAAGAAAATTAAAACTGGAAAGGATAGTAGGTGTATTACACCTATCTATCGCATTCCTATCTACCTCTTTTTTATTTTTTTGTCTCTTCTTTTGTTCCTGTCTTAGCAGGCGTCAAGTACGGGGTTAATAATCGGTTTTGTTATACCCACCATGAGCGGGCGTAGGGCTTGTAATACGGGTATCCATAGCCATAGCCATATCCAGGGTATCCATAGCCATAGCCATATCCCGGGTATCCATAGCCATAGCCTTTGCCATAGCCATATCCATATCCAGGGTAGCCCCAGCCTTTGCCGTAGCCGTAGCCCCAGCCTTTGCCGCCCCAGCCATAACCTTTGCCGCCCCAGCCATAACCTTTGCCGCCCCAGCCATAACCTTTACCGCCCCAGCCATAACCTTTACCGCCCCAGCTCTTATAATCTATCTGGGAATCGGATGCTATGGACGCGGAAGAGCCGTCAGTTGTCGCATATGGATAGACTGCCATTGAGACATCTGCAGGCGCGGATGATGCGGATACGGATGGAATAGCCAGTGCGATCAAAACCGCCATACCAAACGTCAAAAGAATCAACATTGGTATTCTTATATAGTTTTTCAACTTCTTTCCCCCACATTAGAAAAGGTTTTGAATTAATAATAAAAAAGTTATTATTATAATAGTGTAATATTTTCAATGCTGCCAGCTTATTGTTATAAAATGCCTGTTACGTATCTTTATCGAAAAACACAGTTATTTTAGCCATAAATGGAATATACAGTTGATATTTTTAGTGATAATAACCTAAAAACTTCAATTATTTGTGTTTTTATAAAAAGTGATATAATAATAAAAGCATTACGTTAAAAAGGCAGTATTTAATGCTTATATTCTAACTGCGGATATTAGTAACTTGGATTAATGATAATTACCATTATCGCCTGCCATCTAAAAGCCACGATACGTCAATGCCATATTCGTCGATGTCCATTCCCGGCTCTCCGACCCTCCCGTGATAATCGGACGACGCGGTGATATTAAGGCGATATCTATTTGCGGCGTTTATAGTTTTCTTGTTATACTTCCGCTCTATATCGAGCCGGACCTTAGGATCGAGGACCCTGACATGGTCTATCTTCGTCTTATAACGGTACTTGCATATCTCTATCGCCTCTCCGCCCAGCCTCGCGAATTTTTCGACCACTGCATCCATATCCCGGTACTCGCACGGATGGGCAAGGACTGGAACGCCCCCTGCGCCCTTTATGAGCGATATGCACTGCTCCATAGTTAGCTCATAGGACTTCCCGGTCTTAACACCCGGCAGGTCGAATATCTCGTAAAGATCTTCTTCCGGGATGTCGATGCCGACAAGTTTTGCCTTTGACGCTATTGCCCGTGCTATATGAGGCTTTCCAATGACGTTCCCGAAGACCGTCTTTTTTACATCCCCGAATTCAAGAGGTTCCCACTGATCATACTTTTCCCTGAGGTACTTATTGGCGTTATCAAGAAGTTTTTTCCTCGCATCGATACGCGCAAAGGCCAGTTTTTCCAGTTCTTCACGCAGGCTACTGTCGTCGAGGTCTATCTTTAGGCCGACTATATGGACATCCTTATGCCCGTCCTCGTCCTTCGTGGAAAGTTCTACCCCGGGTACCAGACAGACATCATACCTGGCCGCATACTTGAACGCGTCGGGATAGGCGTCGACGGTGTCATGGTCGGTTATGGACAATATTGAAACATCATTTTCCGCCGCTATCCTCATCAATTCGGGAACGCTCGCTTTGCCGTCAGAGCATGTCGTGTGTACGTGTGTGTCGATGATCATGTGGTGCACCGGTGAACATAAAGAATATGTCCTTCTAATGATATACAGTTATTCTCTATTGAGGATGGTCATCACCGGACGACCGGATAGAGGTATATTAAAGATAACCGGGCCGATAAGACCGTCTTAGGACCAAGAGGAATTGCGTGGAAGTATTATCGCAGATGTCAGAGGGTAGTTCAAAGGTCGCGGCCAGCAGGGAAGTCCATGAGGATAGATATATAATACTGGTAATAGTCCTCATCGGCATTTTCATGGCTGTGCTGGACGGCAGCATCGTGACAATATCGCTACCGACGATAACCGGCTATTTCGACGTTAACGTATCCCAGTCCCAGTGGGTAGTCACCGCATATCTTATCGCGATGACCAGCCTTCTCCTGATATTCGGAAGGATATCGGAGTATACGGGCAAGACTAAATTGTTCTTCATCGGCTTCGCCATATTCTCCCTCAGCTCGCTGGCATGCGGCATATCTGACGAGCTTTATAAGCTAATAATTTTCAGGATAGCCCAGGCCATAGGGGCCTCCATGGTATTCTCCATAAGCACGGCGATCATAGTCCAGGCGTTCCCCGACAACGAAAGAGGCAGAGCTCTCGGTTTTGTCGGCACGACGGTGGCGCTGGGAGGCATCATGGGCCCGATACTCGGCGGATATATCGTAGACACGCTGGGCTGGCAGTACATATTCCTGGTCAACGTGCCCATAGGCATCATCCTGCTTACGGTCGCTTTTAAATTTTTAAAACTGAAGGAGATGAAAGCTAAAAATTTCAACATGGACGTTACAGGGGCGCTATTGTTAATACTCACGGTCGTCTCCCTGATGATGTTCCTGGGAGACCTTGCGGGGAACTACAATGTGAACGGGGTCATGATCGCCTATGTGCTGGTTTTCATTTTGTCGGCCGCGGCCCTGGTCATCAGCGAGACGAAGCATAGTTACCCCATAGTGGATTTCTCGGTATTTAAAGTGAGAAAGTTCGCCTTCTCGAACCTCAGCCTTTTGATCAATTTCGTTATAGTCTTCATGTTCAACTTTTTAATGCCGTTCTACTTTGAAGGCGTCAAGGATTTCAGGCCGTCCCAGGTAGGGCAGGTACTGATAATAATACCCATGATAATGTCGATAGCGTCGCCGATAAGCGGCTGGATATACGACAGGTACCAGTCCATTTATCACAGTTCCCTTGGAATGCTGATGATGGCCGTATCGCTGTTGATGATAGGCTACTTCGCCTCCCGCATGGACGTTACGATGATACTCGCATCGTTCGTTCTCTTCGGTATCGGCAACGGCCTCTTCCAGAGCCCTAACAATAGCGAGGTGATGGGATCGCTCCCCATGAGCAAAAGCGGTACCGCCTCCAGTATGATAGCCACGGTGAGGAACATGGGAATGACCCTGGGCGTCTCGTTCGGCAGCATCCTGCTCTCCGTGTTCCTGATCAACTCAGGATTTACGGGCCCTGCCCTTTATGCCGGCAAGGATATACTCTCCGCCGCCATAAGCAACGTATTATATGCGGGAGGCATACTGGGTATCATAGGCGTCATTACCTCAATGATGAGAAGAAGGTGAGCGACTTACAGGCTGGCGACCGGTAAGATCTCCATCCGACCGAAAAAACAAATACATAAGACGTATTTTTAAATGCCGGGATAGTTATAAATAGTGGCAAAAGTATATAACGAATAACCATTATAATATTTATATTTGTATAGTTGTTTGAGGGCGTAAGGGATTAAAAGAAAGCCTCATATATGCCTATCAAACATAAAATAGATAATCAAGGCTCATGAACTTAGTGATAATACATGGTAGAGTTAACAGTAATCCAGAGAGAAATTCTCACATCGCTCATAAATCTGTTCAGGGAAAAGGGTAGGGCAATAAAGGGTGAGGAGATATCCGAAAGGATAGACAGGAACCCTGGCACGGTAAGGAACCAGATGCAGTCATTGAAAGCGCTGGGTCTCGTCGAAGGAGTCCCCGGCCCCAAAGGAGGGTATAAGGCCACAAGCTCCGCTTACCAGGCATTGAACCTTACCGCAATGGACAGGGAGGCAGATGTCGCAATATTGAGGAACGGCGAGAGAGTCGCCAACGCGACAGTTGCCGAGATAGACCTGAACACTGTAAGGCATCCGGACATGTGCAGAGCCAGCCTGAAGATAATAGGCGACATCAGGGCGTTCGACATAGGCGACAGCATCCAGATCGGCCCGACACCGGTGAACAAGCTTGTAATAAGGGGAGACGTCGTCGGCAGGGACGACATTAACAGCGTCATACTTTGCAGCATAACTGAAATGATCTCCATTCCTAAAAAGCCTGTACGCGACTACATAAATCACAGGCTTATCACCATCCCGATCACCGCTACTATGAAAGAATCGCTGATCATTCTCGCCAAGAACAATATTCACGGCGCCCCGGTGGAAGAGGACGGAAAGATATCCGGCATCATCACCTATACGGACATAGGCAGGGCACTATCTGCTGAAAGAGGCAGCGCGTCTGTCGGCGAGTACATGACAAGGAACGTCGTTTCCATCGATACGGACCGCCCCATGTACGAGGCGGTCACGCTGATGAACCAGAACAAGATCGGAAGGCTTCTTGTAACGGAAAATGGCAAGCCGAAGGGCATGATAACCAGGATGGACGTCATAAGCAGGCTCACGACATACTAAGTCGTGGCCTAAAAATTTATTTTAAGCATGTTGAGCTAAGTTGAGTGTCCTGTTATTTTCGTCTATCTTTTTTCCCGCCTTAAATATAAAAATGATATATTACTAAAAATTTAAAGGGCAGGCTGATAATAGCTTTAAAAATAAGTATACCGGGTATTCCCGGACATTTCTTACTTAAATCTCTCAAGTGCCTTTTCCACAGAGGCGCCCTTGAAAATTATGTCCTCGATCGCCCTGGATACAGCGTCGGGATTATCACTCTGCCATACGTTCCTTCCTACGGCCACGCCAGAGGCTCCGACTTCCATTATATCTTTAGTCTGCTGAAGGAATGTTTTGGGGTCCGATTTTAGCCCTCCGGCGCATAGCACCTTACATTTACCGGCCATCTGGACCACTTTTCTAAATGATTCCCTATCACCCGTATATTTCACTTTTAGCACGTCAGCGCCTATCTCTAATCCCACCCTGGCGCCATAGGCCACTATCGTGGGGTCCGTATCGTTCGGGACGAACTGGCCTCTCGGGTACATCCATCCCACTACAGGCAGGCCATAGTCGCGGGCTTCCTCCTGTATCTCCCTGAACTCGTCGATCGCCTGCGACTCAAAGGGTGATCCTACGTAAAGCGTATATCCTATCGCGTCGGCGCCCAGCTTAACGGCATAATCGACCGAGCAGACCACCGGTGAATACGGCTCCAGCTTGGCGATGTTGTTCTTACCGTTCACTTTGACTATTAGCGGCACTTTTCCGGCATAATTCTCCCGGTATTTTTCCGCGAGCCCCTTGTGGAAGATCAGCCCCGTGAAATTGTTTCTCAGTGCGATGTCGATGATGTAATCGGGATCGTAATTCTTGTCGTTAAAGTCCTTAGGCCCGTGCTCCAGCCCCTGGTCGTATGCCAGGAACATAGCCTTTCCGTCCTTGAACAGTTTTGACATATACTTCTGGGATGGTTCGAGCATAATATCACGATAATATAGTATATAATTAATCAAATATATTAGTTACTTTTAAAACTATTATATAGATATATATTCAACATATATTGCTTGTCTTAAGCTTTTCAAGTTCGCCCATGATCTCGTAATAGTTCCAGAACATCACAGAATCGAAATCCGATGTCTTGATGCCGAGCCCCGGACAGACCTCTTCCCTGAATACCGATTCCGCCTCTACGTAACCTTGCTGTGTCCGCAATATCTTTGAGAAGTCAACATCGAACACTGAAGAGAATATTCTTTTAAGCCTCCAGTCGAAGGACATATAATCCTGAGAATATCCCGTCTCCATAAGGTACTGGCTGGACAGCTTTATTCCGAAGAAATAGACATTGTCTATAAGAAAGTACCGGGGATCCTTCCCCTGTGACTGTCTTTCCATGTTATGAAAAAGAACGAAATTATCATCCTTCACTATCAAAGGATTATACAGGTTTTTTACGATGGCGGCCGCCTTGATCGACGTATCTTTATGAGGGCTACAATATCTTACTTTATGGTCCGCAAGAATATGATGGACATATTGTATGAGCTCTTCTTTTCCATGTTTTGAGCCCCGTATTTTTAACTCTTTTATGCTAAGGCGCTTAATGTCCCCGGAGCCTATCAGCTCGTATGAGGGAGCCGAGCGTCCGACCGCGCTTATGCATCTTACCATTACCTTCCAGAGTTCCTCTCCCCCGACGGAACGCCATGCTCCGGGGACATAGAGCTTATCGATGGTCTGTGGATAGTATTTTTCTATAATAAGCTTCAGGATGCAGATATGTTGGTTGGTGACGGCGAACGGCTTTTTCACTTCCATAAACATCCATGAGAATAATAGAGCCCATACGGGATAAATATCTTATATGGGCTCTCAAAAAGCCTGGCGGATTGGTGACCGATCATTATGATAGCCGGAGGCTCCTGAAACTGGACGGTAAAGAAATGATCTCAGATGTTATATCCTGCGTTGATCATGTCCTCTCTCTGCAGGATTATCATTTCCCCGATGTCCTCTTCAATGCGCTGTCCTGTCCTTTCAAGCTCCCTGGCACGCAGCCCTAAGGTCCCGCCCTTGTTGGCGCTGGTGCTGATGTTCTCCGCTATCAGTTCCAGGATGGAGACAAGCTCGCGCCTTCCGGATACTTTTTCGGCGTCGAGGCACCCTATGATCTCGTAAATGTCGCAGGCATCCCTTTTGACCTGCTCTATAAGGCCTTTTACCATGCCGTACTCGCGAAGTTCGCATCCTTCGCAGCTTTCGTTGGTGAACGGGTTGCCTCTGCCGATGAACCACAGCTTATGAGTGCTCCGGTAATAATAATCAGTCGCATCTTTACTAAGATACTGGCAGTTAGTGCAGTCCTGCTTTTGCCAGTTCTTACAGTCTCTCCTTATGCCGCGAGCGTCCATGTGGATACCTTTCTTGCATATCCCACCGGTAGGCCTCACGTACTTACAACTCGCACATGTCCTGGTCATTCTGATACCTCCTTTTGCCCGGTCAATATTGTATGGTCGTGCACAGGAAAACCGATATCCCCATAATCGCTTGCTGGCATATTACGTTGAGATGACTCGACCATAATCATCGAAAATAACGTATAATTTAATAATAATATATTGATACCCAATAAATTGTTATGTAAATGGTTAAAAAATAATTTTATAAAACGAATTAAATAATATTAAATTATTGAAACAAGCGGTGAGGAGTTTAAAGTAAGCGATTTTATCTCATTTTTACCTATAAACCAGCCGATAGCTGAACAAAATTATTTTTAAATCATCTTTATGAGTGAATAATTTAAGGCTGTGCCTGTCGGATGGCAGGTAGACACGTAACCTCACAAAAACACAGAAACACAAAAATTTTTCAGATTTTAAGGACACGAAAACCCTAAGGTTTACTCACTAAATCCCTAAGGCTCCAGTATCACCGTCAACGCACGAACACCTCTAACGCTCGGCTCAATGCTCAAAAAACACGAAATCACCAACGCTAAAACAAGGCCCGAACACTCTCAAAAACACTAAAGTTTAACGGCACTGTTGACGTTTACACGATTAAAGAATACCAGACATAACAATATCAAAAAGGCGCAACACAAACCGAGTTATTAAACTTTCGTGCCCTTGGAGGGTGCTGTCCCGTTTTTTCTGTATTTTTATATTATTGGGTATATTTTTTAGCCCTGTACTTTCATATTATTGTTTGGAGAAAGATAACATGAAAGGTACAAGGCCGTATTCTTATAGGAGGTCTA